>JACMOQ010000205.1 GCA_014377905.1 Acetobacteraceae bacterium
CCAAGGTGGCGCTCGAAGCGTCGTCGCACGGCCTCGACCAGTTCCGCCTCGACGGGCTGCATTTTGCCGCCGCCGCCTTTACCAACCTCACGCGCGATCATCTCGATTATCATGGCACCCTTGCCGAATACCGCCGCGCCAAGCTGCGCCTGTTCGATACGCTGATCGACCCAGGCACGCCGGTGCTGGCGAGCGCGACGTTGGACGCCGAAACCCTGGCGGCGCTGCAAGACATCGCCCAACGGCGCGGCCTGCTGTTTAGTAGAGTTGGCGGGCCTGACGGCGACCTTGCGCTGGTGCGGGCTACCCCGCGCCCGGATGGCCAGTTGCTGGAGCTGCGGGTTGGTGGACAAAGGCTTGATGTACTGCTGCCGTTGGTTGGCCGCTTCCAGGCCGATAACGCGTTGCTGGCAGCGGGCCTCGCCATGGCAACCGGGGTTGCCGATGCCGGGGGTTTGATCGCCCGCCTTGCCGGCGTGCGGGGCCGGCTGGAGCATGCCGCGACGCTTGCCAATGGCGCGGTGGTGTATGTTGATTTCGCCCACACGCCGGATGCGTTGCAGCGCCTGTTTGCAGCCCTCCGCCCGCACACGGCTGGAAAGCTCGGCGTGGTGTTCGGTGCCGGCGGCGACCGCGATCCGGGCAAGCGGCCCTTGATGGGCGCGGCGGCGGCGGAAGGTGCCGACTGGGCAATCGTTACCGATGACAACCCCCGCAGCGAAGTCCCTTCTACCATTCGTGCAACGGTCCGCGCCGGCGCACCCGCCGCGCGTGACATCGGCGACCGGGCGGCCGCGATTGCAGCGGGCCTCGACAATCTTGGCCAAGGCGACGTGCTGGTTGTGGCAGGCAAGGGCCATGAACAAGGCCAGGCGATCGGGCCAGATATCCTGCCTTTTGACGATGTCGCCACCGTGCGGCGCCTGGTGGGTGCGCGATGAGCAAACTTTATGCCCCCGCTGAACTGACACTGGCCACCGGCGGGCTGCTGCGGCGGCCGTTTCACGCCACGGGAATTTCGATCGACACCCGCACCCTCAAGCCGGGCGATTTGTTCGTGGCGCTGGTCGGCGATAACGGCGATGGCCATGACCATGCCGCCGCGGCGCTCGAAAAGGGTGCCGCCGGGGTGATGGTGCATCGCCTGCCCGACGGCGTGCCCGATGACGCGCCCGTTCTGCAGGTGGCCGATACCATGGCGGGCTTGACTGCGTTGGCGCGGTTTGCCCGTGCCCGCTTTAAGGGCCGCCTCGTGGCCGTCACCGGCAGCGTCGGCAAGACCACCACCAAGAACATGTTGCGCCGGGCATTGTCGGCGGTCGGCAAGACCTGGGGCGCTGAGGCGTCGCACAACAATCATTGGGGCGTGCCGCTGACCCTTGCCCGCCTGCCGCGCGATGCGGCCTATTGCGTGGTCGAAATCGGCATGAACCACGCTGGTGAAATCCGACCGTTGGCCGAACTTGCCCAGCCCGATGTCGCGGTGATCACCACGATTGAGAAAGTTCATATTGGCTATCTCGGCAGCATCGAAGCCATCGCCGACGAAAAAGCCGATTTGCTGCGTGCGTTGCCCGACGATGGTGTTGCGGTGCTGCCTGCCGCGACCCCGATGCTGGCCCGATTGCTGGCGGCCGCCGGGCCGCGCCGGCATATGCTGTTCGGCGCTGGCGTGACGGCGGACAGCGATGCCGAGGGCTGCAGTGTTTCGGCGTTGATCGGTGGCCACGCGGTGCATCTTCACCTCGCCGCCCCTGGCCGGCACATGGCGATGAACGCGGTCGCGGCGCTTACCGCAGCGCAGGCGCTGGGCGCCGATCTTGATCGCGCGGTCGCGGGCCTCGATGGATTTGCCCCGGTTGCCGGGCGTGGTTTGCGTCGCCCGATCCTGGAAGGTGCCGCACTGTTGCTCGATGAAAGCTATAACGCCTCGGCGCCCTCGATGCGGGCCGCCCTCGCGGTGCTGGCCCTGCAACCGGCGACCCGCCGGGTGGTGGTGCTCGGTGACATGCTCGAACTGGGCGACGATGGTCCCGCCGAGCATCTCGGCCTGCTTGATGACGTGCTGGCCCACGCTGATCTGGTGTTTGCCTGCGGCCCCCTGATGCGGCCGCTGTTTCAGGCGCTGCCGGTGGACCGCCAGGGCGGCTACGCGACCAGTTCCGCAGAACTTGCGCCGATTGTCGCGGCAGCCTTGCGGGCCGGCGACGCGGTTCTGGTCAAGGGCAGTTTGGGCACCAAAATGAAGCTGATTGTTGACACAATCGAACCGGCGGGTGTGAGCTAATGCTGTTTCTCCTCACCCGTCCGGTCGCAGATCAGTCCCTGGCGTTCAACCTGTTTCGCTACCTGACCTTCCGGTCGGGGGCTGCGTGCCTGACCGCGCTGATCCTAGCGTTGGTCTTTGGCCCGCGCCTGATCCGCTGGCTGAAATCGGTGCAGGGCGCCGGCCAGCCGATCCGCCCGGATGGCCCGGCACGCCACGTACTGGAAAAAGCCGGCACGCCGACCATGGGCGGGGTGCTGATCCTGGCGACGCTGTTCATCTCGACCCTGCTATGGGCGGATTTGCGCAACCAGTATGTCTGGGCGGTGATGCTGCTCACCCTCGGTTACGGCGTGCTCGGCTTTGTCGATGACTACATCAAGCTGTCCAAGGCCAACTACAAGGGCCTGTCGGCGCGTGGCAAATTGTTCGTCCAGCTCGGGCTGGGTTTGTTGGCGTCGTGGTGGATTTCGAGCCTGACCCACGGCCCGCTCGGCACCGGGGTCACCATCCCGATTTTCAAGGACGTGCTGATCCCGCTCGGCATGTTCTTCCCGATCTTCGGCATGGTGGTGATGCTCGGCTTTTCCAATGCGGTGAACCTTACCGACGGGCTGGACGGGCTGGCGATCGTGCCAACCATTATTGCAGCCGGGGTGTTCGTACTCATTGCCTATCTCGTCGGCAACCGGGTGTTCGCGGATTATCTCCAGCTCAACTTCATCGCCGGCGCTGGCGAGCTTTGCGTGTTCTGCTCAGCGCTCATCGGCGCGGGCCTCGGGTTCCTATGGTTCAACGCGCCGCCGGCAAAAGTATTCATGGGTGATACCGGGGCGTTGGCGCTCGGTGGCGCGTTGGGTGCGGTGGCGGTGGCGATCAAGCATGAAATCGTGCTGGGCATCGTCGGCGGGCTGTTTGTGGTCGAACTTGCGTCATCGCTGATCCAGGTGGTTTGGTACAAGCGCACCGGTCGCCGGGTGTTTCTGATGGCGCCGCTGCACCATCATTTCGAAAAAAAGGGCTGGTCCGAGCCGACCATCGTGATCCGGTTCTGGATCATCTCGGTGATCCTGGCGCTACTCGGCCTCGCCACGCTGAAAATCCGATGAATTTTCCCACCGATCTCTTCGCGGGCTTGCGGTTTGCCGTTGTTGGTCTGGGCAAGAACGGCCTGCCGGTGGCGCGCCGGCTAGTCGCCATGGGTGCCCTCGTAACTGCCTGGGATGATAGCGCAGCGGCGCGCGCGGCGGCGATCGGGTTGGATGTGCGCATGCCAGAAATGGCGCGCCTCGACGCGCTGGTCCTGTCGCCCGGCATCCCCCATCGCTTGCCGCGGCCGCATCCGATTGCGGCGATGGCGATCGCGGCCGGGGTGCCGATCCTGTCGGATGTGGAATTACTCTATCGCGCCGTGCGGCGTGCGGGGTCGCAGTCACGCTTTGTCGGTGTCACCGGGACCAATGGCAAATCCACCACCACGGCATTGCTGGCCCACATTATCGCGGGCACCGGACGTCCGATGGCGGCGGGTGGCAATCTCGGGGTTGCCGCGCTTGACCTGCCATTGTTGGGCGATGACGGCATTTATGTGATCGAAATGTCATCTTACATGTTGGAGCGGCTCGCAACGCTTCGCTTTAATGCTGCGGTGATGTTGAACCTCAGCCCCGATCATCTCGACCGCCATGGCGACATGGCGGGGTATGCGCGCGCCAAACGGTCAATTTTCGATCGGCAGACCGATGGCGATCTGGCGGTGGTGGGCATCGAGGATGACCTATCGCGCGCCATGGCGGCAGAGTTGCAGGCAGTCACCATCGCCGGGCAACGCCGCGCCGATTTCTGGGCTGACGGGACGTTGTTGCAGGACAAGACTGGGGTGATCGTCGATCTGGCGCAGGCCCGCGCGTTGCCCGGCGCCCACAATGCGCAGAATGCGGCGGCAGCGTCCGCGATGGCGCTGCATCTCGGGCTCAGCCGCGCCGAGATCGCCGCCGGCATTATTTCCTATCCCGGCCTGCCGCATCGCCAGGAAGATGTCGGCAGCATCGCAGGCGTGCGCTTCATCAATGACAGCAAGGCCACCAACGCCGACAGCACCGCCCGCGCCATGGTCTGCTATGACCGCTTCATCCTGTTCGCCGGGGGCCAGGCCAAGGACGGCGGGATCCTGCCGCTGGCGACATACTTCCCGCGCATCGCACTCGCCTTGTTGATCGGGCGTGACGCTCGAATCCTGGCCGCCACCCTGGCCGAGCCCGGCGTCCCCCATCGCTGCGTCGACACCCTTGCTGAAGCAACCGAACAGGCCTGGCAGGCGGCACGCGATGGCGTGGCCCCGGTCGTGTTGCTGTCGCCGGCATGTGCCAGCTGGGACCAGTTCACCGGCTATGACCAGCGCGGCGACATGTTCCGCGACCAGGTCGCCGCGATCAAATTGCGGGAGGGCGTGTAATGTCTGACTTCACCCGCGCCGATAATTCCGTCCTCGGCCGCTGGTGGTGGACGGTTGACCGGCTGACCCTGATCAGCATCGCCGTGCTGATCGGCGTCGGCTACGTGATGATGCTGGCCGCAAGCCCGGCGGTGGCCGAACGCATTCGGATTTCGCGTGACCTATTCATTCTTAAGCAGGTGTTCTTTCTGCTGATCGCAAGCGGTATCATGATTGGCGTCAGCATGTTGTCGCCGCGTGGCGTGCGCCTGCTGGCACTGGCAGGCTGCGTTGTGGCCCTCGGCCTGACCGCGATGACGCTGATTGCCGGGATGGAAATCAAGGGCGCCAGACGCTGGGTGAGTCTGCCCGGCATGTCGATGCAGCCGAGCGAATTTCTGAAACCCTGCTTTGCCGTGGTTGCCGCCTGGCTGCTGTCGGAAGGCCGGCGCGAAACGAACTGGCTACGTCGGCTGATGTGGCCCGCCGCCGCGCTGGTGGTCATGGCGGTCATTGGCCTTTTGCTCAAAGCCCAACCCGATATCGGCATGCTGGCGGTGTTGCTCTGCGTGTTCGTGGTCCAGCTTTTCGTCAACGGGTTGAACATTTTCCTGACCGCGGGCGTCGCTGGCTTGCTGGCCGCCGGTGGGGTTGCCGCCTACACCTTCATTGGCCATTTCCATGATCGGGTCGAAGGTTTTCTCCACCCCAATCGCAGCGATGGTACCTCGCAGATCGATCGCTCCATGCAGGCCTTTGGCAGCGGCGGCTTGCTCGGGCGCGGCGCTGGGGAAGGCCGGGTGAAGGATTTCATCCCCGACGCCCATGCCGATTTTGTCTTTGCCGTCGCCGGCGAGGAATTCGGCATGCTGGTCTGCGCCTTCATCCTGGCAGTGTTCGCCTTCATTGTGCTGCGTGCACTGATGCGCCAGTTGCAGGAACGCGACCTTTTCGTGGTGCTGGCGGTAACCGGCCTCGCCTGTGGTTTCGGGATGCAGGCCTGGGTCAACATGGCGTCCACCCTCGGGCTGATCCCGCCCAAGGGCATGACCTTGCCGTTCATTTCGTACGGCGGATCGTCGGCCCTCGCGGTCGCACTCGGCATCGGCATGCTGCTGGCGTTAACCCGGCGCCGCATTCCCGGTGAACGGTCATGAGGGGCCCGATGGCGCGTCCGATCGTGATTGCCGCTGGCGGCACGGGTGGACATTTCTTTCCCGCCGAGGCGCTGGCGGCGGAGTTGCTGCGTCGGGGAGAACGGGTCGTGTTGTTGACCGATGCCCGATCCGCCGGCCTGACATCAACGGTCTTCGAGAATGCCGAACGCTTCGTGATCCGCGGCGCCGGCATTGCCGGGCGCGGCTGGGTGCGGGCGCTCAGGGCGGCAGCCTCCCTTGCCGCCGGCACAATCCAGGCGCGACGGATCTTGGCGCGGCTCAACCCGTCAGCCGTGGTCGCCTTCGGTGGCTACCCGAGCGTGGCGCCAGTACTCGCTGCCCGCTTGCTGAAGCCCCGCCCGGTGATCATCCTGCACGAGCAGAACGCGGTGCTCGGCCGCGCCAATCGCTTTCTGTCGCGTTGCGCCGATCGTGTTGCCACCAGTTTTGCCGCAATCCGTTCCGTGCCCAAGGGCGTAGAAACAGTCGTGACCGGCACCCCGGTGCGCCCGTCGGTTGCCGCACTTTTTGGTGCCGGCTTTCTGCCCCCCGCCGATCGTATTCAGCTTCTGGTGCTGGGCGGATCGCTCGGCGCGCGGGTGTTCAGCGATGTGGTGCCGCACGCAATCGCGCGTCTGCCGGCCGAATTGCGCGCGCGCCTCGCGATCACCCAGCAATGCCGCAGCGAAGACCTGCCGGGG
>JACMOQ010000206.1 GCA_014377905.1 Acetobacteraceae bacterium
CGGGGTTTCCAACGTCGTCAGCCCGACAATGCCGATCTTCACCCCACCCTTTTGCAGCATCACATGCGGCTTCAGAAGCCCTGCCAGAGCCGGTTCGTCGGTCGCATCCGTATTGGCCGACAGCATCGGGAATTTCGCCCCGCGCACGAACCGCGCGAGGTTTTCCGCGCCATTGTCGAATTCATGGTTGCCAGCTGTCATCACCTCAGTGCCCAGCAGATGCATCACTGCAAGCTCCACTTCCCCGCGCCACGCGGTGTAGAAAAGGCTGCCCTGGAACTGATCGCCTGCATCGACCTGCAAGACAACCCGGCCGGCACCCTCGGCGGCGGCGCGTTCGGCGGCGATTGCGCTGGCCAGCCGTGCCGCGCCGCCGAAGCAATCCGGCTTGGCGCCAGGCTTGCAAGACAGCGCTGAGCCATCGACGGCTTCATGCCGCGAATGGAAATCATTCATATGAATGATGGTGAGCCGATGCGCGGTGGCACCGACAGCGATGCGGGCCATCGGCAGGCTGCCAAGGGCACCAAGGAGCAAGCGGCGGGAAAGTTTCATATTCCGACTATAGCAATCCCACCGCGCAAATCAGCCCCGCTGCGAAAATTTTATCCACACGCCGTGCCGACCTTGTCATTCTCCCCAGATCGGACGACATAGCGACTAACCAGGACTGGCTTGGTCCCCTTTGTGAGGCAATCCCATGTTTATTGAAACCGAAGGCACGCCCAACCCCGCAACTTTGAAATTTCTCCCCGGCGTGGATGTGATGGGCGTCGGCACTGCCGATTTCGCCCATGTCGGCGCGGCCGATCGCAGCCCGCTGGCCTCGGCGATCTTTGAATTATCCGGCGTCGCCCGCGTGTTCCTTGGCGGCGACTTCATCACCGTCACCAAGACCGACGCTGAAAGCTGGACAGCGCTGAAGCCGCGCGTGCTGGGCGCGATCATGGAACATTTCGTTGCGGGCCGCCCGGTGATTGAGGGCGCGGGCGCTGATGCCGAAGAAGACGTGCTGCCGGAAGACGCGGAAATCGTCGAGGCGATCAAGGAATTGCTCGACACAAGGGTCCGCCCGGCGGTGGCTAGCGACGGGGGGGACATCGTGTTCCGCGGCTATCGCGATGGCGTGGTGAAGCTGCACATGCAGGGCGCGTGCAGCGGCTGCCCGTCAAGCTCGGCGACGCTTAAGCACGGCATTGAAAACATGTTGCGCCATTACGTGCCGGAAGTCCGCACGGTTGAGCAGGTAATGTATTGATGCCGTCGGAATCCACCATCCCGGCCGCCGCCCCGACCGTGACGGCGGCCACGCCCACTGCACCAATGGAGCTGCCCGCGACGGTGACTGCGCCCGTCCCGACGCCGGAAGCGGTGCAGCCGGACGTTACCAGCCTTGATGCCACCGGTCTTGATCGCGTGTTCCGCGAGGCCCGCACCTTTAGCAAATGGTCCGCCAAACAGGTCAGCGACGAAGACCTGCGCGCGCTTTACGATCTGCTGAAGATGGGCCCGACTTCTGCCAACTGCTCCCCCGCGCGCTTCGCCTTCCTGCGCAACCCGTGGTCGAAGGATCGATTGAAGCCAGCGTTGTCTGCGGGCAACCTGGAAAAAACCATGGCTGCGCCGGTGACCGTGATTGTTGCCCACGACCCGCATTTCTATGACAATCTACCGCGCCTGTTCCCCCATGCCGATGCCAAGGTTTGGTTCACATCGAACCCAGGCCTCGCTGAACAGACCGCCTTTCGCAACGGCAGTTTGCAGGGCGCCTACCTGATCATGGCCGCGCGCAGCCTCGGGATCGACGCCGGGCCGATGTCGGGCTTTGACAACGACAAGGTCGATCAGGAGTTCTTTGCCGATCGCGGCTGGAAATCCAACTTCTTGATCAATCTCGGTCATGGCGAAAAGGGCACCACTTATGATCGCCTGCCGCGCCTGTCGTTCGATGAAGCCTGCCTGCTGCTTTGACCCAACCCGTCGCCGCGCCTATGCCGCGGCGTAGCGATGGAGACCGAAATGCGGAATTTTGATGAGCTGAGCGAGAAGGAGGTTCTCGCCCTCGCGATTGCGAACGAGGAAGAAGACGGCCGCATTTACGCCGACTTCGCCGAAGGATTGCGTGGAGACTACCCAGGTTCGGCCAAAGTGTTTTCCAAGATGGCGGCCGAGGAAGGCGAACATCGCCGACTGCTGCTTGACATGTATCTGGAAAAATTCGGCGCCCACATCCCGCTGATCCGCCGTCAGGATGTGCGCGGCTTCATTTCGCCCCCGGCGCTCTGGCAGATGAAGGTGCTGAGCCTTGATAGTGTGCGGCGCCAGGCCGAACTGATGGAAATCGAAGCGGCGCGTTTCTACCGCACCGCGGCCGGCCGCAGCACCGACGCCCCGGTCCGCAAATTACTCGGCGATCTCGCAGAGGCCGAGGTCGCGCAC
>JACMOQ010000207.1 GCA_014377905.1 Acetobacteraceae bacterium
ATGCCCGCGAGTTTGCCGGGGCAACACGGCATTTTGTTCGGTATGAAAAGATGACTATCCCCAAAATCTAGCTACAGAAACACTGATCACGACCATGTCGGATGCGATTGCATCTGGCCAAGACGGTTCAGGTATGCCGCGCCGTCCGCAATCATCCCTTCTATGCGCGGCAGGACAACAAAGTCGTCCTAATCATAGCCTCACGATTGCACCACTATCCTACCCCGCCTTCGCCCGGCCCGGATACGATTTCGCCATTCCGTCGCGCACGTCCTGCTGGATGCCGTATTGCGGGAACGGGTATCGCAGCCCGTTCTTGGCCAGCGCCTCCATCCCGGCGATCGCCTGGGACAGATAGGAATGCGGGGCGGCCATCAACATTTCATCGTCTAGCACCCCGCCATAGCGACGTTCGGCAAAGCACGGGATCGACAGCGACGGAGTGCGGGTCTTCAGCGCGCGGCCCCAGCTATCCGCGCAGGAGCTTTCGCCCACCACGCCCCATTCGAAATTCTTGTAGCCAGCCCATTGCAGACCGTTGATGAAATAGATCATCGCGCCGGGGGTGGCGTAAAACAGTGCGATATCTGGCGGGTCCAGTCGGCCGGCAGACAGCGGGGATACCGCCAGCGCCTCATACTGGCCATCTTCGACGCATGTCATCGCTGCTTGGTGCGCGGCCGCGTCGTCCGGGGTTGAATACCACACGCCGACCATCGATTTGCCAGATTTCCAGCCTTCGTCCTTGGCATTGCCGAGGCCAACAACCGCGCGGCATTGCGCTCCGACCAGGTTTTCCGCGGTGATGCCAACCGTCCAACCCAGCCTGGCGGCCTGGCCGACCACCTGATCCAGCGTATGGACATTGCCCGGCCGGCGGATGCGCGGAATGGCCTCCATCTCGGCCGCGGTTACAAACATTTTCATTCCGAACGGCGCGTTGCGCAGACGCAGCAGGCGGGTGAGGTCGTCGCTGATGCGGGCTAGGTCTGCGGACATGATGTGCCTCCGGTCTTGGTTGTGGCGCTGGCATTCTGCATGCGCGCCGGATAAGTTTGGACCCACTCGCCCCGTGAGCGCAAACCGCGCCCCGCGATGCGATCACTGCCGCCGGGCACCTGCGTTGCGCCAGATCAAACGGCCTGGGCGAATTATGCGGTAATCTCTGATGTAACAACACTGCCGGATGGCGCATGGTTCACCGCTAACGCCAATGGCTGGCTGCGCCAACGCCGCACTGCTTCGGCTGAAGCGGGGTGGCAGAAAATTCGTGCAGCGCCCTTAATCCTGATCGACCACCCGCATTCCCACTAACCAAGAAAGGTCCTTCGCCATGCGCTTTCGTCTTCCGCTGTTCGCCCTTGCCCTCCTCGTTCCAGGTCTTGCGGCGGCCCAGGTCACCATCGACATGCCATGGGCACGCGCAACCGCGCCGACGGCACTGGCCGGTGGGGCGTTCATGACCATCACCAGCGCCAAGGCCGATCGCGTAACCAAGACAGAGTCGCCCGTCGCTACCACGGTTGAACTGCATCAATCCGTGGAAGAAGACGGGGTGATGAAAATGAAACCCGTGCCGACCTTAATTTTGGAGCCGGGCAAATCGGTGACGCTGAAGCCCGGCAGCTATCATGTGATGCTGATCGGGCTCAAGGCGCCGCTGAACCAGGGTGAGAGCTTCCCGCTGACCTTGCATTTCGCCAACTCGCCGCCGGTGACGGTCGAGGTGAAAATTGCCGCCCCAGGGGCTGCCGGGCCTGCGGTGCATACGCATTAGGCACCAATGGCAGTTGCTTGCGGCGGTCTGAGTGGTCAGGATTGTCGCCACAAGAAACTGCCCTGAGGAATGCCCAACATGGCCGACGTGATCCCGCCGATTATTCCGACCAATCCAGTCACGCCGGAATTGCTGGCGCAAATCCACGCCATCGTCGGCGATCGCGGCATCCTGACCGATGCCGACGCGATGGCGCCCTTTACCCGGGACTGGTCTGGACTTCGTCAGGGCAATGCCGCGGTGGTGGTGCGGCCGGGCAGCACCGAGGAAGTCTCGGCGATCGTGAAGCTCTGCAACCAGCACGACGTCGCGATCGTGCCGCAGGGCGGCAACACAGGCTTGATGGGCGGGGCCACGCCCTGGCCCGCCCATACCGGGCTGCTGCTGTCGATGGGGCGGATGAACCGGGTCATCGATGTCGATGTTGAAGGCTTCACCATGACGGTCGAAGCTGGCTGCGTGCTGCAAACCTTGCAGGACGTGGCGTCCTCGCATGATCGGCTGCTGCCGTTGAGCCTGGGCGCCCAAGGCTCGTGCATGATCGGCGGCAATATCTCCACCAATGCCGGCGGGGCGCAGGTGCTGCACTATGGCAACACCCGCAGCTTCGTGCTTGGCCTCGAAGTCGTGCTGCCATCCGGCGAAATCTGGAACAAGCTGCGCGCGCTGAAAAAGGATAATACCGGCTACGACATGAAGCAGATGTTCATCGGCGCCGAGGGCACGCTGGGCATCATCACCAAAGCGGTGATCAGGGTCTGGCCGAAGCCGAAAGATGTTGCCACCGCCTGGATTGCCATCAAGGACCCGCAGGCCGCGGTTACCATGCTGTCCGAGGCCCACTCGGCAAGCGATGACACCGTTACGTCGTGTGAATTGATCAACCGCACCGGCATTGATGGCGTGTTCCGCCATGTCCACGGCACGTCCGACCCGCTGCCGCATAGCAGCTTCTGGTATCTGCTGATGGAATGGTCATCAACCCGCGCGAAAGCCGATGGCGAGGGCGGGATGGCCGAAAAGATGGAAATCTTTCTGGCTGACATGATGGAACGCGGCCTCGCCCTTGATGCGGTGATCGCGCAGTCGGAAGCCCAGGCCAAAGCGATGTGGAAAATCCGCGAGGGCCATGCCGAGGCTGGTCGCGCCGACGGCCCGGCAATCAGCTACGACATGTCGGTCGCCACCACCAAAATCCCGGCCTTCGTTGATCAGGGCATTGCCGCCGCCAAGGCAATCCTGCCCAATATCCGTCCGCAGCCGCTCGGCCATATCGGCGACGGCAATTTGCATTACGGCTTCCGTGCGCCCGACGGCATGACGCGGGAGGCTTGGAACCAGTACACCCCGGCGATCACCCGCGCGATTAATGATCTCATCCGCGATTTCGGCGGTTCGATTTCGGCCGAGCATGGCATTGGGCAGGAGAAGCTCGATGAACTCGCGCATTATGCCTCGCCGGTGGAAATCGCCACGATGCAGGCGGTGAAGCGGGCGCTTGATCCCAAGAACCTGATGAATCCTGGAAAAATCTTCAGGATGTAACTCAAACGGCAAGATGTTCCCTCTGTGAACAGATAAGGGGTTCTTCCTCCGCTCTAACGCGCGCTTTCGGAGCAACAAAGACGTGATCGATCCGATCCTCACCGTCATGACCGTGCCCGCGCCCGAAATCTCCGAGGCCGAAGCGGAGGCGTTCGCGCGGATGCATTGGGGATTATCAGGCACCGCTAAACTGCTGACCGGGGAACGTGACCGCAATTTCCGCCTGCGCGCCGCGGATGGGCGCGAATACGTGCTGAAATTCGCCAATCAGGCCGAGGAGCAGGGCGTTACCGACATGCAGGTGGCGGCCCTTGCCTATGTCCGGGCGCGTGACCCTTCGTTGCAGGTGCCGCGCATGGTGCCGTTGACGGGTGGCGCGATCGAAGCCCGGCATGGTGCGATCCGGGTGCGGATGCTGACCTATCTTGCCGGCGTGCCACTGCGCGCTGCCCGGGGTGGTGCGGCGCAGCGCCGGGCCTGCGGCGGGGCGCTGGCCAGGCTGGGCATCGCGCTGGAAGGGTTCACCCACCCGGCGAGTGCTACGCCGCTGGTCTGGGATATCGCCCGCATCCTGCGTCTGCGCGACGTGGTCAATGTTGTTCCCGATGCCGGGGCGCAGGCGCTGGTGGCCGGGATGCTGGATCGGTTCCAAGACGAGATCGCGCCGATCCTTTCTGGGTTAAGGCACCAGATACTTTACAACGACATGAATGGCGGCAATGTGCTGATCGACCCGTCCGATCATGATCGGATTGCCGGGATCATCGATTTCGGCGACGTGACCCGGACCGCACTGGCGATCGACGTTGCAGTGGGCGGCACCAGCCAGATCACCGATGTTGCAACCATCCCAATCGCGATCGGCGATTTTGTCGCCGGCTTTCACGCGACG
>JACMOQ010000208.1 GCA_014377905.1 Acetobacteraceae bacterium
GGCGGCCATATTTGGGGCGCGGAACCATTCATCGCGCAGCGCCTCAATCTTCTCGCTGCTCGGCCAGCCAGGGGACGCCGCCTTGCCGTTCGATCGCAGAAACACGTGCCCCGCCGGATTGAACTGATCGAGCCCGGCCCACGATGTCTGGAAAATGCTCCATCCCCCGGCATCCACCGGGTCGGACTTGGCACGGCGCTGCACCAGGGTCGCCCAATCCATCGCCTGGAAGTCGAGATTCATACCGATTTTTTTCAGCACATCGGCGGTGACCTCAGCCATCGCCTTGGTGCTCGGGATGTCCATCGGCCCGAGCAGCACCACTTTCTCGCCCTTGTACCCAGCAACTTCAAGATCGCGCTTCACTTTGGCCAGATCGCGCGGCCCCGTCAGCTTTTCCATCCCCGCCTTGCTCGCCATCGGCGTGCCAGGGCAGAAATATCCAACCCCATCGGCCCAGCCGGATTTGTTCTCGCCCATCACCGAAATCATGTAATCCGATTGCTCAATCGCCCCCAACATCGCCCGACGGATCGCCGGATTGTTGAACGGCGCCTGCATATGGTTGAAGCGCATGGTGGCGATCAGCCCGGTCGGCACGATGGTCGGGTTGACCACGCCTTTCGACTTGGCAAGCAGCGGTTGCAGATCGGCCGGCGGGTCGGCCCACCAGTCGATCTCCCCCCGTTGTAACGCAGCCGTCACCGACCCCGCATCCGGCATGATCCGCCATTCGATCCGGTCGAAATAGGCGATCTTGCCGCCCGCGGTGCGCTCGGCCTTTTCGTTACGTGGCTCGTAATCGGCGAATTTTTCCCACACCGCTAGCGCGCCCGGCACTCGTTCATCAGGCTTGAACCGATACGGCCCGCTGCCGACCATTTCGGTCACCTGGGTGAACGCATCGACCTTGGCGAAACGTTCCGGCATGATTGCGCACATGCTTGGCGATGTCTTGCACAGCGCATCCGGCAGCAACGGGAACGGGTATTTCAGTCGGATGCGGAAAGTCCGGTCATCGACCACGCTCATTTCATCGACTGCCGCCATCAGCGCCTGGCCGTAGCTGTCGCGCTTGCCCCAGCGCGCGATGCTGGCCACGCAATCGCCCGCGCGCACCGCCTCGCCATCGTGGAATTTCAATCCCGATCGCAGCTTCAGGGTCCACAACTTGCCATCGGCCTCCGTCGCTGCACCTTCCAGCATCTGCGGCTGGGCACGATACGCCTGGTCCTGCCCGAACAGCGTGTCGAACACCATATACCCGTGGTCGCGGGTCTGGTAGCTGGTGGTCCAGGCCGGATCGAGTGATGCCAGATCGGCCTGCGGCACGAACTTCAGGACCTGGGCGCCGGCGGCACGGCCAATGGCCGGGGCAGCAAGGGTGGCCGCACTGGCGGCGAGGAAGCGGCGGCGTTGCATGGGCTGGGCCCTCCGAGTTGATCTGGATGCGACTATGCGCCATCCGGTAAAAGCATAAACCCCCCCTTGCCAGGACCGCGATCACCGGCGAGATTCAGGCATGGAAACAGTAGATACCATTGTCATCGGCGCCGGCGTGGTCGGCATTGCGGTCGCCCGCGCCCTGGCGCTGGCAGGGCGCGAGGTAATCGTGCTCGACTCTGCTGACGGCATCGGCACCGAAACCTCCAGCCGCAATTCCGAGGTCATCCACGCCGGCATTTACTACCCCAAGGACAGCCTGATGGCGCGCTACTGCGTCGCTGGCCGCCGCGAACTTTACCGCATCTGCGCCGAACGCGGCGTGTCGCATCTCAATTGCGGCAAATTGATCGTGGCGACCTCGCCCGCTGAAAACGACATGCTCGCCGGCATCAAGGGCCGCGCGGAGGCCAATGGCGTTGAAGGCATGCGCCTGCTGACCGCGGCCGAGGCCATCGCGATGGAACCCAACCTGTCCTGCACCGCGGCCCTGTTGTCGCCCAGCACCGGCATTGTCGATAGCCATGGCTACATGGTCGCCTTGCAGGGCGATGCTGAAAACGCCGGCGCGGTATTCGTCTTCCACTCCCCGGTGCTCGCGGGCCGCGTTGTCGACGACGGAGTCGAGCTTGATGTCGGCGGCGCCGATCCGATGACCTTGCACGCCCGCCTGGTGATCAATTCCGCCGGCCTTCATGCGCCCCCGCTCGCCCGCAAGATCGTCGGCATGCCCACCCAACTGATCCCGCGGGAATATTACGCCAAGGGCAACTACTTTACCCTCGCCGGCCGTTCCCCGTTCAGTCGGCTGATCTATCCGGTGCCGGTGCCGGGCGGGCTCGGCGTGCATTTGACCGTCGATCTCGGCGGCCAGGCCCGCTTCGGGCCCGATGTCGAATGGGTGGACGGGCTGGATTACACCGTCGATCCGCGTCGGGCCGATAGTTTTTACGCCGCCGTGCGTCGTTACTGGCCAGGGCTGAAAGACGGCGCGCTGCAACCGGGCTATTCCGGCATCCGCCCGAAAATCGTCCCGAAAGGCGCACCGGGCCAGGATTTTGTCCTCCAAGGGCCGCGCGTGCATGGCGTCGGCGGGCTGGTGAATTTGTTCGGTATCGAATCGCCGGGCTTAACCGCCGCGGTGGCGATTGCGGCCGATGTCGCGGCGATGGTTGGGGGATAGTAGGGCGGATAAGCGCTTGCGTCATCCGCCGTCGCAAGCCAAAAACAGCAGGTTATCCAATATTAATTTCGATATCGTAACAAAATAGTCATGCCTGTCCGTCAAGCCTCTCCACCCGTCGCCACCGCCAGACAACCCCCAACCACTCCAGGCCCACCACCAGCCACCTTGCCCGGCCAAGCCACCGGCGCACGCACCGCCTGCGTCACCACCCGCTCCGCCCTCTCCATCCTCACCGCGGGCGCGGGCGGCATTGCCGAGGCCGACACCCCCAGCATTCGGCACAGCGGCCTTAAAATCCGCCCGGCACCCGGCAGGGCTGCCAGCATTGCCTGCATCGCCGGTTCGGCCAGCAGGGCTTCCAACTGCAAGCCAAACGCTACCGCCTCGTAGCCAAGTTCCC
>JACMOQ010000209.1 GCA_014377905.1 Acetobacteraceae bacterium
CGAGAATGGACCATGTCATGGCGCGCAGTGTCTTGCGAGGCAGAGCGTAACGCAAGCTTGCATTGGCGGTTGGCGCATAGAAAGATGTGCGCATGACCCAAGATCACATCATCCGCGACCTCGAATCCTTACGCGCAATCTACGGCGCGCCGTCAGGCGGGGCGGTGGCCAAGGAGGTCAATTACCTCCATCTGCACTATCAGGCGCTGATCCGTGCCGCCCCGTTCGCCATTCTGGCGACCGCTGGTAAACGCTTTGTTGATGCCACCCCGCGTGGCGACGGGCCAGGCTTTGTTGCCATCGAGGACGATCACACCTTGCTGCTGCCCGACCGGCGCGGCAATAATCGCATCGACGGCCTGCGCAATATCCTGCATGATCCGCGGGTGGCGTTGCTGTTCCTGGTCCCCGGAATCGGCGAAACCTTGCGCGTGAACGGGCGTGCCGAGATTTCCGTTGCACCCGATTTGCTGCAGCGCTTCATCCACGATGGCAAGCTGCCGCGCAGCGTGCTGGTCATCCATGTCGAAACCGTATTCTTCCAATGCGCCAAGGCGATCATGCGGTCCGAACTCTGGAACCCGGCCAAACACATCGCGCGCAGCACGCTGCCCAGCAACGGCACCATCCTGGCCGACATCACCAAGGGGGCGATGGATGGGGCGGCGTTGGATGCGACCGGGCCGGCTCGGTTGATTGAGACGATGTATTAAAAAAGGCGCAGATGCGGCAGGGGTTTAGGAGCTGGCAGAGGTGCTTTAAAACTGCCGCCGGAACTGGTAGCCATCGAATGACAAAGTGAATGGGTTTGCCATGATAATCCTGCACCACCTCAACAACTCGCGTTCCCAGCGCATTCTTTGGCTGCTTGAGGAACTTGGCGTCCCGTACGAGGTCAAACGGTATCAACGCGACGCCACCACCAGGCTCGCGCCGCCGGAACTGAAGGCGATCCACCCGCTTGGCAAGTCACCGGTGGTGACCGATGGGGTGAACGTGGTGGCAGAATCGGGCGCCATCGTCGAATACCTGATCGACACCTATGGCGGCGGCCGCTTCCGCCCGGCCGAGGGCACAGCTGCGATGGTGCCCTATCGCCACTGGCTGCATTTTGCCGAGGGTTCGGCGATGTTGCCGCTGATGCTGGCGCTTTATACCAGCCGCCTGGGGGAGGCTGCCGCCCCGCTCGCGCCGCGTATCCAGAGCGAGATCGCCAATCATCTGGCCTACCTTAATGACAGCCTCGCTAAAGGGCCGTTTCTGCTTGGCGAAGATTTGACGGGTGGGGACATCCAGGTAAGCTTTGTGATCGAAGCCGCCGCCGCCAGCGGGCTGATCGCTGCCTACCCCAACCTGGAACGCTACGCCGCCCTGATCCAGGCGCGCCCGGCCTATCAGCGTGCGCTGGTGGTTGGCGGGCCTTATCAGCTTGGTCGTTAGTCGTCCGGATCGCGGGGTCTAGGCATGCCTGTCGAAGATGCGATGCGCCACCGCGTCCGCACGTGGTTCGCCAAACCGCGGATCATGAAAATGCGATCGTTTGGCAGCGTTGTTGCAACGCGCATTGAGGACCTGTGCGACGCTATTTTCGATCGCTGGTATCGCCTGGATTTTGACGGGGTGATTGAGCAGGCCGATCTTGCGACGAAGCAGCACGCATCACACGCGAACGCCGTTCGCTATGAAGCTGTCGCGGGGATTGATCTCCGGGTTGTTGTCTCGGAAGCTTTGCGCGTCGACCCAACCATTCAAAACTTCCTCGATCTCGGCTCGGGCAAGGGCAAATCCTGCCTTTACGTTGCACGGAGTTTCGGGTTCAAAAATATCGTCGGCATCGAGTTCTCTGCCCAGTTGATTGAAATTGCGACGGCCAACAACGCGAAGTTCCCGAGGCAAAACATTGATTATGTTTTAGCTGATGCCGCACAATATAAAATGCTTCCAGTGCCGACGATTGTTCACATGTACAATCCCTTTGACGCGAAGATACTTGACGCTTTTTTGACCAATAACATGGAACATTTTCGTTCCTATGGTTCAGTAATCGCCTATGTCAACGATCGTAACCGAAGCAAGCTCACCAAATTCGGGTTCGAAACCGTGTATCGCGACCAGACCCGGAAACTTTCGGTTTACCGGCTGCCCGACACGTTTGCCTAATTATCAGCCCACCTTAGGATCGTTTGCGCGCAGAAACGTTGCCACATGCCGGACCGCCAACGGGATCATGTCCACCGGGTCCTTCCATGGATAAAAACTCACCTGTGCGTTCGGCGCCAGGCGGGCACATTCCATCGCTACGGCATAAGGATGGGCCGGCACGTCATCGGGCAGGATCAGCACAGGCGTTAAACAGGTCCGCACAAAATCGCGGGTAACGGTAAATACGAAGTCGGGATCGGTCCGATACATCCGGGTCAGAAACCCATCGACCATTGCCATGCTAACATCAGGCCGCCGCGCGCACAGCGCCGGACCCCAGCCGGCCATGTTGTTGGTATAGAACATATCGCGCATGTCCGCACGCGACCCGCTTGGCTGCACCAGCACAGCCGCGATGATGCGGCCTGGCGCCCGCCGCAGCAGGTTCCAGATGAATGGGCCGCCGATGCAAAAGCCCATCACCAGGAAATCGCCGATCCCGAGATGGTCCAGCAGCGCCAGCTGGTCATCGCTATGGCTATCCCACGGACGCTCAATCTCCAGCGGCCCGCTGGACTGGCCATCCGGGGCGTTGCGCAAATCCAACGTGATACAGCGATATTTGTCCTTGAATTCCACCATCGGGTTGAACGGCGAGCTGCCGGACAGAAACCCCATCGTCGCATTCAACCCGCCGCCGGGAATAATGAGCAACGGCGTCCCAGCGCCAGTTTCCTCATAGTGAATTCGGACATTGCCCTTTTCGAAAATCGGCATCTGGAGGCCTCCCTGCATGTTTCCAGGACAACGCGCCGCGTTTGGTCTTGGGGTCAAACAAATAATAGTCAGCCATTCGGGCGCTCGGTATTACTCCACCCGTTCCAGATCGGCAGTCTCCAGAGCCTCGGCCGCCACCAGCCACTCAGCCTCGGCCACTGCTTCCAGCCGTTTGATCGCGGTCAATCGCGTCTGTGTTGCCATTGCCTCGGATTTGCGTGACGGCTGATAGATCGCCGGATTGGCCATTTCACGCTCGATCTTCACCCGTTCGGCCGCCAGGGTTGCCATGCGCTTTTCGGCGTCGGCCACCCGCTTTTTCAACGGAGCCAATTGCGCGCGGGCTTCGGCCCGGCCCCGCCGGTCGTTACGCAGGGCCTTGGCCGGATCGATCGGCTTGGCGGGTCCCCGCGCGCGCTCGGCCAGCACCACCCGGTAATCGTCCAGATCGCCGGCAAACGGCTTGGCCGTGCCATCAGCCACCAGCCACAGATTATCGGCAACCAGATCGACCAGATCGGGGTCATGGGTGATCAGCAACACCGCCCCGCCAAACTCGGCCAGCGCCCGCACCAAAGCCTCCCGCGCATCGATGTCGAGATGGTTGGTCGGCTCATCCAAAATCAGCAATTGCGGCGCATCCCGCGTGGCCAGCGCCAGCAGAAGCCGCGCCTTTTCCCCGCCCGACAATGACCCGACCTTGGTATTGGCCCGATCCGCGTCCAGCCCGAACCGCGCCAACTGGCCGCGCACCTGTTGCACCGGGGCTGCCGGCAAGGCGCGCTGCATATGATCGATCGGGCTTTCGGTCAGCACCAGCTCATCGGTCTGATGCTGGGCGAAATAGCCCACCCGCAACTTGGGACTGCGCCGCACCTCGCCCTTCATTGGCGCCATCCGCCCGGCGAGCATTTTTGCCAGCGTCGATTTGCCATTACCGTTGGCGCCCAGCAGCGCGATGCGGTCTTCCATGTCAATCCGCAGCGACACGTCGCGCAGCACAACCGTATCGCCATAGCCCAGTGTCACCCGATCCAGCGACAGCATCGGCGGCGCAATATCGGCCGGGTCGGGGAAGTTAAACCTAGTGGTGGTTTCGTCGAGTGCTGCTTCCACCGGCGGCAACTTGGCGATTGCCTTCATCCGCGACTGGGGCTGACGCGCCTTGCTTGCCTTGTACCGCCATCGATCAACAAAGGCCTGCATATGGGCCTTTTGGGCCGCGATCTTGACCGCGTTGGCGGCCTGCTGGGCCGCGCGCTCGGTCCGGATCCGGATGAATTCTTCATAACCGCCTGGGGTCAGGTTGATCTTGCCCTGGTCGAGATGGGCGATGGAATCCACACACCGGTCCAACAACCCGCGATCATGCGAAACAACAATCGCCGCCCCCTGAAACCGCATCAGCCAGGTTTCGAGCCACAGCGTCGCCTCAAGGTCGAGATGGTTCGTCGGCTCATCCAGCAACAGCAGTTCGGGCGCCGAAAACAGCACCGTCGCCAGCGCCACCCGCATCCGCCAGCCGCCCGAGAACGAGTTGATCGGCCGCGCCTGGGCCGCGGCATCAAACCCCAATCCGGCGAGAATGGTCGCCGCCCGCGCCGGCGCGCTATCGGCGCTGATTGTCACCAGACGATCATGCACCTCGGCGAGCCGTTCGGGCGGCGCGGTTTCAGCCTCGGCCAGCAGGGCCAGGCGTTCCTGATCGCCGGTCAGCACAATCTCGATCAGGGTTTCTGGCCCGTCATGCATTTCCTGGCGCACCTGGCCGACGCGTACGTTGCGCGCAATGCGGATTTCCCCGCCATCGGGCTGCAATTCGCCGGAAATCGCTTTCAGCAGGGTGGATTTGCCGGCACCGTTGCGGCCTACCAGGCCCACGCGACGGCCGGGGTCGATCACCAGGGCAGCGTTGTCCATCAGCAGGCGGCCCGCCATGCGGATTGTAAGGTCGCGGATCATAAGAAGACTCATGGCCCGTCGTTTAGCCGTCCAAGGGTCGGTTCGGGAAGGGGTTGCGGTGCCCGGATGGCTGCTCTAAAGGCGCGCCAGCCAAGCCAAACCGGCTGAACCCCTTTCCAATGAGGCTCCCACATGGCCATTGAACGCACGTTTTCTATTCTCAAGCCCGACGCCACACGGCGCAATCTGACCGGTGCCATTAACGCCAAGTTTGAGGCTAAAGGTCTGCGCATCATCGCCCAAAAGCGCCTGCACATGACCACCGCCCAGGCCGAAAGCTTTTACGGCGCCCATAGCGAGCGCGGTTTTTTTCGTGATTTGGTGACTTTCATGACCTCGGGTCCGGTCGTGGTGCAGGTGCTCGAAGGCGAAAACGCCATCCTCGCCAATCGCGAGATCATGGGCGCCACCAACCCCGCCAATGCCGATGCCGGCACCATCCGCAAGGAATTCGCCGAGAGCATCGAAGCCAATTCGGTGCACGGCTCCGACAGCCCGGAAGCGGCCGCGGCCGAGATCGCCTATTTCTTCGCCGGGACTGAACTGGTCGGGTAATCAGAGGCTGAGCACTGTTCGCTGCGTGTTCAGACCGGACACACAGCGGACAGATGTTCAATCAGATAGTGGCGATCAGTTGCCCCGTGCCACGCGCCGCAACGATCGCATCCAACCGCTGACGCACCCGTGCCAGTTCCGGCCCATGGCGCACCTGCCGTGCACAGGCATGGCGCTGCCATATCTCCAGCGCGCCCAACCCGGAAAAGCGCGGATGGATGTCCATCACCACGCCCTCGAACGCCGAGCGATTGCCGGTATCGAGATAGGATTCCGCCGGCAAATTCTCCGCCATCACCACGTCATGCGTCGTTAGTTCGATATGGTGCCAGACGA
>JACMOQ010000210.1 GCA_014377905.1 Acetobacteraceae bacterium
CCGCCCGAAGCTGCCGCGATCAGTGTCGCGCGCCGGGCCGGATCATCGATCAGATCCAACAATGGATCGGCGTCGTTACGCGTATGGGTGTCGCCGGAATGATTGTAGCGCCCGGCGGCTTTGGCCTGCCGGACCTCAATCATCGTGCTGCACCGCGCGGCCGTCTTCGTCGGTGACGCGCCCGCGCACGATAATGCGTTGGCCCCTGCTCCCGGCGCAAAGGTCGGCGACCGGCGGGAAATGGTGCGGGCTGCACCGCGGGCCTGTGGTTTCGGTGACGTTATGGGCCCAGCCGAGCAAGCGCTGCTTCGGGTGACGGGCGCTGGTCGAACGATAGTGTGGCGAATTATTATCCGGCTGGCTGCCTGGTACTGCCTGCCGGAAGGCGGTCGGATCGTTCATGCAACATTCCTCGTTGGCCAATCCGTGCCAGCCCACGGGCAGCGGCGTCTTCGTCAATCAGGATGGATTGGCCACCGCACAGCGCGATTGCCTCGGCGTACAGCCCGCAGAGCGCGCTGGCACCGATCAAATGCACCGTTACCTTGGAGTCTGACCGCAAGGCGGCGTGAATTTCATGACCGATCAGCAGGCCGGACAAATACGACGCGGTTTGCGCCGCGCCAAGTTCGCCGAACAATGCCAGGCTGCGCACGCCGAATAATTGGTGCAGTAAATGGCCACCATCCGATGATCTTGTGACACCGCGCGTGAAGGCTACGACGTCATGTGGGGCATCATCCATCATGCGCCCCAGAATCGTGCCGTCGCGCAACGCGGCAAACGCTTCACCACTGAAATAGGTGCGAAACCCGGCGATGCGGCCGCCTTGGATGTGCGCCCATTTCGAATGGCTGCCGGGCAGGCAGACCAGTCCGGACCCGCCGAGCGCATCAAGCGCACCGATGATCTGAGTTTCCTCGCCACGCATCACTTCGGGCGTGCCGGCCTCGTCACGATCGGACAGGCCGGGGACCAGAAGAACATCCGCGCCATCGAACGGAATGCGGGTCAATGCCGCGCCAATTGCGGCAGGATCGGCCGGGCAGGGGAGGTAAGGCGCTTCTACCCAGCCTTGCCGGCTGCCTACCATGCCGGACAGTATAATTTTCGTCTCACCATCGGCCAGCCAGTCACCGACAATATTTCGCAATACGTTGGGAAAATCGCCAGCGGCGACCTGCAATATCCCGGAAGGCACCGAGGCGCGGGCGATAATCTGCCCGGCCTCGGTCATCCGATAGGCGCGCAGGGACGACGTGCCCCAATCAACGCCGATCATAAGGCTACGCCGGCGTGTAAACCCAAACCTGCGGCCCGCCTTCGACCTTCTGCCAGGCGAGTTTCACCGATTGGCCGATTTTGAGGGTTGTCGGATCGCAATCGACGATATTGGTCAGCACCGTTACACCTTCGGCCAACGTTACGTAGGCGATAGTGAAGGGTTCCGGCGCGCGCGGCATGTGGCTCCAGCTATAGATCGTGCCGGTGCCCTTGCTGGGGATCAGTTCGATATCGTCACTGAAGCAATGCGGGCACAGCGCGCGCGGATACCAGTGCGACTTGCCGCAGGATTTGCACTTGGGAACCATCAGCGTGCCGGCTTCGGCGGCGGCCCAGAAGGCGGCGTTTTCCGCACTTGGGACGGAGGGGAACATTTTGCGTGCCATGGTGATTACTCCCGCTCCATGATTAAAGTCGCCGAACCGTGGCGGGTGCCGAGCATGCCGCCGGTGCCGTGGGCAAGGGCGATGTCGCAGTTCGGAACCTGGACTTTCGGATGGGCTTCGCCGCGCAGCTGACGCACCGCTTCGATCACCTTGGTGATGCCGCCGCGGTTGGCCGGATGGTTGTTGCAAAGTCCGCCGCCATCGGTGTTGAACGGCAGCTTGCCAACGCCCGAAATCAGATTGCCGTCGGAGACGAACTTGCCGCCCTGGCCGCGGGCGCAAAACCCGAGATCTTCCAACTGCATCAGCACAGTGATGGTGAAGCTGTCATAGATAGAGGCGTATTTGATGTCGGACGGTTTTACCCCCGATTCGGCCCAAGCCGCAGCCCCCGACCGCACCGCGCCGGAATAGGTCAGATCGACCATGCCGCCGAGCTGGCCTTTCGGCGATTCACCCGCGCCAATCACCTTCACCAGCGGCCGCTTCAGGCTTTTGGCGATTTCTGGCGAGGTCACGATCAACGCGCCGCCGCCGTCCGAAATCACGCAGCAATCCAAGCGATGCAGCGGCGTCGCCACCATCGGTGAGTTCACCACGTCTTCGACCGTTACCACGTCACGCAGCATGGCGTGTTCGTTGTACTGGGCGTGATGCGATGCCGCCACCTTGATCCAGGCGAGCTGTTCGCTGGTGGTGCCGTATTCATACATGTGGCGGGCGGCAACCATCGCGTAGCCGTTGCCGGTCACGGCAGCGTATTGCTGTTCAAACTGGGTGTCGGGAACCAGCGGGTTGCCGGCGCGTGGCGCGGTGCCGGTGGCCTGGCCTTCGCTGCGCGGGCGGCCGGCGAGGGTGATCAGGACCACGCTTGCCCGACCCAACGCGATCGCCTGGGCGGCATGGCCGACATGCAGCAGATAGGATGATCCACCTACGTCGGTCGAGTCCATGAAACGGATCTTGGTCAGGTTCATGTAGTCGATCATGTTGATCGGCCCCATGCCTGGCGCATCGCCGGCGCAGATATAGCCGTCGATGTCGTCCTTGGTCAGACCAGCGTCTTTCAACGCACCGACCGCACATTCGGCGTGCAATTGTGCGACGGATTTATCCGGCGCCTTACGGGTCGGGTGCTCGTAGGCCCCGACGATATAGGCTTTCCCTTTGATGCTCATGGCGTTTCCCTCTCCTCGACCATGCCGGTCGGAATTTGACTGGCAAAGTTTCTGTCACAAGCGCCGGCTTGGCAAGCGCCTCACAACCTTGGATGCTGCATGCCAGTTGCGACCGTTTCACCAAGGAGTTCCGCATGGCTGATTTATTCGTCTGCCTCACTTTCGACCACGACAACGTGTCAGGGCAGATTTCGCGTGGCAACACCACGCCCACCGCTATCAGCCGGGGCGACTTCGGCATCCCGGCCACCCAGCGCATCCTGCGCCTGCTGAACGCCGAACGCATCCCGGCGACCTTCTTCATCCCCGGCCACACCATCGAAAGCTATCCGTCGTGTGTCGCGGCCGTCCATGCCGCGGGCCATGAGGTCGGCCACCATGGCTGGACCCACCGCGTGCCTTCGACCTTGGGCGCGGAGGGTGAGGAGCAGGAGCTGCTGCGCGGCATCGAAAGCATTATAAAGCTGACCGGACGCGCACCGCGCGGTTACCGGTCGCCATCCTGGGACCTCAGCCCGCACAGCATCGACCTGCTGATCAAGCACGGCTTTGTCTATGACAGTTCGATGATGGGGCATGACTACATCCCCTATCAGGCGCGCCAGGGCGACGAGACGAGCCTGCTGGAGCCGATGAAGTTCGGCCCCGATACCCCGTTAATCGAGATGCCGATTTCCTGGGCGCTGGATGATTTTCCGCACTTTGAATACACAAGATCCGATGCCGGCATCCTGCCCGGCGGGTCCAACGCGCGGTTGGTGATTGAAAACTTCATCAACGAATTCAAATATATGAAGAAATACTATGATTGGGGCGTGCTAACCTACACCTTCCATCCGCATGTCATCGGACGTGGCCATCGGATGTTCATGTTCGAACACATGATCGAGACATTGCGCGCTGAGGGCGCACAGTTTGTGACCATGGAAACCGCGGTCGATGCCTATCGCGCCAAGTTCCCCAACGGGGTTTCGTTGCGCGGGGGGTAGGGCAATGGGTAGGGTGGAATGCGGCTTTGCATTCCACCCTGCGGACAAGACCATATGAAACGGCTATTGGTTTAAAGTCTTGTTTTTACGATCACCTTTACCCAATTGAGTAGGCAAGCCGATCGGATGATGCCTTAGTTTTTGATACGGGCTTGATCGCGCTTGTAACGATCGAGCGCCATCTGCACCATCGGACGACGCTTGCCTTCGGGCACCGTGAGGGCAAAGCCTGGGTCGCGCTCGGCCTGCCAGTTAAGCATGTAATGCGCGTGCGACCCCTGGATGGCGGCGGTGAAGCCCTGCTGATCCTGCACCTGGTTGATCGCGAGCTTGACCAGCCGCATCTGCATCGGATCGTTCTGCGCCACATCGCGTGCATATTCCATCACCGCATCGAGCAGGTCGGCGCGTGGAAGCACGCGATTGACCAGGCCAAGTTCCTCCGCCTGCACACCGTTGATGAATTTGCCCTGGAACAGCATTTCCTTCGCGCGGCGGGGATGGATGTCCCACGGGATTGAGAAATACTGGAACAGCGAGCCGAGAAACATCGCATCATCGGCGGCGTAAACAATGTCGGCGGTGGAGGCGACCATCCACCCACCGAAGATGCAATAGCCTTGCACCGCGGCGATCATCGGGGTCGGCACGTTACGCCAGCGCAAGTGCATATCTACATAGAGCCGCCAAGTGCGATCGAAAAACCCGCGCATGCCGGGCTCCATCGGGTTAGCGGCGCGATAGGCCTGTTCGTCCGGGGTGCCGAGATCGTGCCCGGCGGAGAAATGATCGCCAGCACCGCTGAGCACGATTACCCGGACATCGTTATCGGCACCGGCCGCGAGGATTGCCTCGTCAAGTTCGATCAGAAGTTCCGTTGCCTGGCCGTTACGGTATTCCGGGCGGTTCAGGGTGATACGGGCGATGTGGTCGGCGACGTCGTAGAGAATGAAGCGGTAGTCGGGCATTGTTTGATCCTTTCAGGCAAGTAAGCAGTTCTTTTTGTGAACAAAAAGAACCAAAAAAACTTTCTATTTATGGCGCACGCTGCTGGTCCGAACTTCGAACCAAATTCGGAAGTTTTTTTGCTTCTTTTTGTTCACAAAAAGAAGACCTGCCTTTTACTTGGCTAAACTGATATGCCGACCAGCAGAACTGCGAGCTACAGGCGGATCATTTCGGCACCACAGATGTGATGTCGCGCGCGTCGAGATCGGCAATCTCATCAGGTGAAAGCTTAATGATATCGGCGAGCACGTGGCGCGTGTGTTCGCCGAGTACTGGGGCGGCGAAGCGGTCGTATCCCGGGGTGAGGCTAAGATGGAACGGCAGGCCTTCCTGGATGACCGGACCGATATCGCTGTGCACCAGCGGGGTGAAATAGCCGCGATGGCGCAGATAGGCGCTGGTCGCGCCATCGCGCGGGTCGTGCACAGCGGCGGCGGCGATGCCGTGCTGTTGCAGCAACGCGGCGGCCGCGTGCTTGTCCTGCGTGCGCGCCCAATTGGCGAGTGCCACGGCAATGATGTCTTCATGGGCGCGCCGCCCGGCGAGATCGGCAAAGCGCGGATCGGGTTTCATCCCGATAACCTCGGCGAGCGCGGCCCAGGCAGCGTCGGAAGTGGCAGCGATCGCAATCCACTGGTCATCGCCGGCGGCCTGGAACGCGTCATGCGGGGCGGCCCAGGCCACCCGATTGCCGGATGGCGCCGGGTTTTCCCCGGTTGCCAAAGCGTGCAGGATTTGCGGGCCGATGAACTGCATCGCGGCCTCGACTTGGCTGATGTCGATGTGCTGGCCCTCGCCGGTCGCCTGGCGGTGGAGTAACGCGGTAAGGATCGCCGCCGCGCCGTTCAGTGCGCCCATCGGGTCAAGATAGGTCGGCCCGGTGGTGGTCGGCGGGCCGCCGCGATACCCGATCATTCCGGCCATGCCGGCGGCCATTTCCATGCTTGGCCCGATCGCGGTGCCGTTGGCCATCGGGCCAAAGCTGCCGAAGGCGGGCATTTCGGTGACGATGATGGCGGGGTTGAGTTCGCGCAGCTTATCGTAGCCGAAGCCCATGCGCGCCAGGGTGCCAGCGGTAAAATTGCAAAGCACAACATCGCTTTGTGCCATCAGCTTCAACATCGCGGCGTGCCCGGCCTTGTCTTTTAATTCAAGCGCCAGGGATAGTTTGTTGGCATTCTGCGAGTTGAACAAAGCAGTCCGGTCCCATGGCCGGTCGCCGGCACCATCGGGCGGGAAGCGGTAGCGGCTGAAAACCTGATTATGCTGACGCCACGAATCGAGCCTGGTTGCGGACTCAACATGGATCACCTCCGCCCCGAGCCAAGCCAGAATGCGCCCAGCCATCGGTCCGG
Organism: Acetobacteraceae bacterium; assembly: GCA_014377905.1. GTDB lineage: Bacteria > Pseudomonadota > Alphaproteobacteria > Acetobacterales > Acetobacteraceae > CAITOL01. The sequence goes on from JACMOQ010000210.1 coordinate 6,201, forward strand.
CCCAGGCGGTGGTCAGTTCGACAACGCGCAACCCCGCCAGTGGCAAACCGGCCGG
>JACMOQ010000211.1 GCA_014377905.1 Acetobacteraceae bacterium
CTCGAAGATGATCGTTGCCAGTGGCGGCAGGCTGACATGGGCGGCGCCATCCCCCCCCGCGATGGTGCCATGATTGCCCTGGCCGCTGCCACCATAGACCTGTGCATCGCTGTTGAAGATTTCGCGCCAGACGCCATCATGCGGCAGCGGCAGGCGATAATGATCGTGCAGCGCCGGCGTCATGTTGCAGACCACCGCGATGGGGTTTGCGCCCGGCGCCTTGCGGGCCCAAGCGAAAACCGAATTCTGCCGGTCATCGGCGATCAGCCATTCAAAGCCCTCGGCTTCGCAATCACGCGCGTGCAGCGCGGGTTTTGCCGCATAAAGCCGGTTGAGATCGCGCACTAGGTTGCGCACGCCCTCGTGCATCGGCGCGCTGCGCAGGTCCCAATCGAGCGCGCGTTCTTCGGACCATTCGCGGCGCTGGGCAAACTCCTGCCCCATGAACAGCAGTTTCTTGCCCGGATAGCCCCACATCATGCCGTAATAGGCGCGCAGATTGGCGAATTTTTGCCAGTCGTCACCGCTCATCTTGGTCAGCAGCGAACCCTTGCCATGCACCACCTCGTCATGGCTGAGCGGGAGCACGAAATTTTCGGAAAATCCATAGACGAGGCCAAAGGTGATCTCGTCGTGGTGGTAGCGGCGGTGGATCGGATCACGCGCCATATATTGCAGCGTGTCGTGCATGAACCCCATGTTCCATTTGAAGCCGAAACCGAGCGCGGTGGCGCCGGGCGCGTCGCCATCGGCAGGGTGTGACACGCCGGGCCAGGAGGTCGATTCCTCGGCGATGGTGATGATGCCGGGGCGGCTGGCGTACAGCGCCCGGTTCATGGCGCGCAGCACGGCGACGGCGTCCCAGTTTTCGCGCCCCCCCTGTTCGTTGGGGATCCATTCGCCGGCCTCGCGGCTGTAATCCCGGTACAGCATCGACGCCACCGCATCGACCCGCAAGCCGTCGACATGGTAATTTTCGGCCCAGAACAGCGCGTTGTTGACGAGGAAGCTGGCGACTTCGCGGCGGCCGAAATTGTAGATTGCGGTGTTCCAATCGGGGTGAAAGCCCAGCCGCGGGTCGGCGTGTTCATAAAGCGCGGTGCCATCGAACTGGGCCAACCCGTGCGCATCGACCGGAAAATGCGCCGGCACCCAATCGATGAGGACGGACACCCCGGCGCGGTGGGCGCCATCGACGAAGCGGGCAAAGCCGTCCGGCCCGCCGAAGCGCGCCGACGGGGCATAAAGCCCGGTGGCCTGATAGCCCCAGCTCGGATCATAGGGGTGTTCCGATACCGGCAGGAATTCGATGTGGGTGAACCCCATGTCGATGGCATAGGGGATCAGCCGCTCTGCCAGTGCGTCCCAACTGAGGAACCAGCCTTCTTCATCGCGATCCCATGATCCGGGGTGGACTTCATAGATCGAGATGGGTTCGCGCCGCGGGTCGACGGATGCCCAATGCGCCAGGTGCGCTGCATCGCCCCAATCGGGTTTGCCGGGCCGCCCGACCAGCGAAGCGGTTTTGGGCCGCAGTTCCGAGGCAAAGGCAAAGGGATCGGCCTTCAGCGGCAGCACGCTGCCGTCCGGCCCGATGATACGGTATTTATAGGCCTGGCCGGCGCCGATATCGGGGATGAAGATTTCCCAGACGCCGATGTCCTGCCGCCGGCGCATCGGGTGGCGGGCGGCGTTCCAGCCGTTGAAATCACCGACGACGGCGACATTTGTTGCGTTCGGCGCCCAGACCGCAAAGTGCACACCGCGGGCGCCTTGATGGGTGATCAGGTGGGCGCCCAGCTTGTCGAACAGCCGCTGGTGCGTCCCCTCGGCGATCAGGAAATCGTCCATCGGACCGAGAACGGGGCCGAAGCTGTAGGGGTCGGTCACCCACCATGTATGGCCGCCGCCGGTGCAGCGGTATCTGACCGGGCGCGGGCCGCCGGCGACCTTGCCTTCGAACACGCCGCGATCGTCGACGCGCGCCGGCGTGCCGATCGGCGTGCCTTCAAGGTCGAACGCCTCGGCGGTTTCGGCGCCGGGCAGGATGGCGCGGGCAAAGCCGCCACCGGGGCCGGGGTGGATGCCGAGCAGCGAAAACGGGTCCGCATGGGTGCCGGCGAGCAGCGCCTCGATTGCGGACCCCGACGGCTTCACAGCACGTTCCAGATCTCGCGCGCATATTCGCCGATGGTTCGGTCGGACGAGAACCAGCCGACATTGGCGATGTTGCGGATGACGGTCGATTGCCAGCCGGCGCTGTCCCGCCAGCGCGCGTCGACCTGGCGCTGGGCCGCGCTATAGCTTTCGAAATCGGCCGCCAGCATGAACCAGTCGCTGCTGTACAGCCCGTCCATCAAGCCGCGGTAACGGGCGGGGTCGTCGGGCGAGAACACGCCGGATGCAATGGCGTCGACCGCCTGGCGCAATTCCCGCGATCCCTCGATGATCGCGCGGGGGTTATAGCCGTTTGCCCGCTGGGCCGCGACCTCGTCCGCGGTCAGGCCGAAGATGACGATGTTGTCGCGCCCGACATGCTCCATGATCTCGATATTGGCGCCATCGAGCGTGCCGATGGTCAGTGCGCCATTCAGCGCGAACTTCATGTTGCCGGTGCCCGATGCCTCCAGCCCGGCGGTCGATATCTGTTCTGACAGGTCGGCGGCCGGAATGATCCGTTCGGCCATCGAAACATTATAATTGGGCACGAACACGACCTTGAGCAGATCACCAACCGTTGGATCATTGTTGACCCGGCGGGCGATGTCGCCCGTCAGTTTGATGATCAGTTTGGCGTTGTGATAGCTCGATGCAGCCTTGCCGCCGAAAATCTTGACGCGCGGCACCCAGTCGATTTCGGGGTGGCTGCGGATCTGGTCATACAGCGCGACGGTTTCGATCAGGTTGAGCAATTGCCGCTTGTATTCGTGGATGCGCTTGATCTGCACGTCGAACATGGCATCGGGATCAAGCCTGATGCCCATCAGCCCATGCAGATGATCGGACAGCGCCGCCTTGTTGGCGTGCTTTGCCTGGAGGATGCGCTCGCCCAGTTGCGCATCGCCGGCCAGCGGATTCAGCGCCGACAGCTGCATCGCATCGTCCAGAAAGCCATCGCCGATGGCGTCGCGGATAACGCCGGTCAGGCCGGGATTACATTGCTGCAGCCAGCGCCGCGGCGTCACGCCGTTGGTCTTGTTGTTGATCCTGTCGGGGTAGAGCTTGTGCAGGTCGGCGAACACCGTGGTCTTCATCAACTGGGTGTGGAGTGCTGCGACGCCATTGACGCTGTGCGACCCGGCAAAGGCCAGATTGGCCA
>JACMOQ010000212.1 GCA_014377905.1 Acetobacteraceae bacterium
CATAAAAAAGCACCGCAAGCGCCACCAGCGACAGCAACATTGCCCAGTTACGGCCCCGACGGCGACGCTTCAACTGGTCGGACTCGGCGCGCGACAAATTGGCAGGGAGGTCAACCAACGAAACGATCCACCGCGAGCGCGCCAAACAGCACGAACAAATAAAGGATCGAGAACTTAAACGATGCCCGCGCCGGCGCATCGCGGTTCAAAGTGATGCCAGCACCATCTTGGTCACGAAACACCCGCAGAACATGCACCAGAAAGCCAAGTCCCATTACTGCGGCGGTCAAACCATAAACCGCACCGGTAAGGTTCAATGCCCAGGGCGCGAGCGTAATCGGTACCAGCAGCAGGGTGTAAATCACGATCTGGCGGCGGGTTTCCCGACCGCCGCGCACTACGGGAAGCATCGGCACCCCCGCACGGGTGTAGTCTGCGTTGGCGTAGAGCGCCAAGGACCAGAAATGCGGCGGTGTCCAAAAGAACACGATCGCAAACATCAGCAATGGCAGGATGGCAGTGCCGCCCGTGACGGCAGCCCACCCGATCAATGGCGGAAATGCCCCCGCCGCGCCGCCGATCACGATGTTTTGCGGGGTGAGCCGCTTCAGCCACATCGTGTAGACGAACACGTAAAAGGCGATCGAGCCCGCCAATGCGACTGCGGCAAACACATTCGTCGCCAGCCCCATCACCACCACCGATCCCACAGCAAGGGCGACGCCAAAGCCCAAAGCCTCATCCGGGGCAATCCGGCCCGCCGGGATAGGACGCTTGGCGGTGCGGTGCATCACCGCATCGATGTCGCGATCGTACCACATGTTGATCGCGCCCGCCGCCCCAGCGCCAATTGCGATGCACAGCACAGCCGTGAAGGCCAGCACCGGATGCAAATGACCCGGCGCCAGCACCATGCCAATCCAGCCAGTAAAGACCACAAGCGTCATCACCCGCGGCTTTAGCAGCGCAAGCCAGTCACTGGGCGAGGAGCCTTCTTCGTCCAGAACAACCACGGGGGCTACAACATCGGTCATGAGATTAACGGATCCGCGGCAGTTCCTCGAAGGTATGGAACGCCGGAGGGGAGCTGAGAGTCCATTCCAGCGTACTGGCACCCTCGCCCCAGTAATTATCGGCGAGGTGCTGCTTCGAGGTAAAGGTTTTGTAACAGATGAAGAAGAACAACAGGAACGCCGCGCCACCGATATAGGCACCATACGAGGCGACCATGTTCCATCCGGCAAACGCTTCCGGATAGTCAACATAACGGCGCGGCATGCCGGCGAGGCCGAGGAAATGCATCGGGAAGAAGGTCAGGTTAACCCCGATGAAGGTCAGCCAGAAATGCCAGCGCGCCAGGGTTTCGGGGTATTGATGACCGCTCATCTTGCCGATCCAATAATAGAACCCGGCGAAGATCGAGAACACCGCACCCAGCGACAACACGTAGTGGAAATGCGCCACTACGTAGTAGCTGTTGTGCAGCGTCTGATCCAAGCCCGCATTGGACAGCACCACGCCAGTTACACCGCCGACAGTGAACAGGAAGATGAAGCCGATCGCCCAAAGCATCGGCACTTCCATGCGGATTGAGCCACCCCACATCGTCGCGATCCACGAGAAGATTTTGATGCCGGTCGGCACCGCAATTACCATTGTGGCGGCCATAAAATAAGCCCGGGTATCGACGCTCATGCCTGAAACGAACATGTGATGCGCCCAGACTACAAACCCCCCCACACCGATCGCGACCAAGGCGTGGGGCAAGCCGAGATAGCCAAAGATCGGCTTGCGGCTGAAGGTCGAGATGATGTGGCTGACGATGCCGAAGCCGGGCAGGATCATGATGTAAACTTCAGGGTGTCCGAAAAACCAGAACAGATGCTGGAACAGCACCGGATCGCCGCCACCTGAAACCTCAAAGAACGCCGTGCCGAAATTACGGTCGGTGATCAGCATGGTGATCGCGCCGGCAAGCACTGGCACCGCGAGCAGCAGCAGGAAGGCGGTGACCAGCATCGACCACACAAACAGCGGCATCTTGTGGAGCGTCATGCCCGGCGCGCGCATGTTAAGGATCGTGGTGATGAAATTGATCGCCCCGAGGAGCGACGAAATACCGGCCAGATGCAACGCGAACAGAACGAAATCCAACGCCGGCCCAGATTGATAGGTCGAATTCGACAGAGGTGGATACAGCGTCCAGCCCGGACCTGCGCCAGCGCCAACAAACTGACCTGCCATAATCAGGGCAAACGCCGGAACCAGCAGCCAGAAGCTGATATTGTTCAGCCGCGGGAACGCCATGTCGGGTGCGCCGATCATGATCGGCACGAACCAGTTGCCGAAGCCACCAATCAGCGCGGGCATGACCGAGAAGAAGATCATCAACAAACCATGCGATGTTACCAGCGCATTCCAGGCTTGGCCCGACGACACAATGCCGCTGCCCGGCGCCGCAAGCTGGGCGCGCATGATGATCGACAACACTGCCCCAACCAGGCCGCCGACAGCCGCGAAGATAAGATAGAGCGTGCCGATGTCCTTGTGATTGGTGCTGCAGAACCAACGCACGAAGAAGCTGGGCTTGTGGTCGTGATGGTCATGGCCGTGCGCGTCATGCGCGGCATCGGAATAGCTGCTCATTGCGTGATCTCCAAAGTCGCGGCGGCGGAAAGCCGGCTTGCGTCAGCGGTCGGGTTGGCGGCGAACTTCTTCTTCGCCTCGGCAAGCCAGGCCGTGTATTCGCCAGGGGTCACCGCGCGCATCGCGATCGGCATGCCGCTGTGCTTTTCGCCACAAATCTGGTTGCACTGGCCATAATAGGTGCCGGGACGATCAATTTTTACCCAGGTTTCAATCGTCCGGCCCGGAATGGCGTAGCGTTGCACCCCCAAGGACGGAATGAAGAAACTGTGGATCACATCGGCACTCGTGGTCAGGATGCGGACATTCTTACCGACCGGCACTACAACCTGATTGTCGACATCGAGCAAACGGGCCTGCCCGGGCTTCAAGTCGGCTTGGGCAACTAGGTAAGACGAGAAATTAAGCCCGTCAGAGTCGGGGTAGGTGTATTCCCAATACCATTGATGCCCGGTGACCTTGATGGTCAGGTCGGCCGCTTCGGTCCGATCCTGAAAATAGATCAGGCGGAAGCTCGGGATCGCGATCACCACCAGGATCAGCACCGGGATCACCGTCCACGCCACTTCTATCAGGGTATTATGGCTGGTCTGGCTGGGATTGGGGTTCTTTTTTTCGCTGTACCGATAGCACACCCAGGCCAGCAAACCAGCAACGAAGATGGTGATCACGGTGATAATCACCATCACCAGCACGTGCAGCGATTCGATCTGCTCGGCGACCGGGCTACCTGGGGTTTGTGACCACATCTGCCACGGGCGTGGCGCCTGGGCGTGGGCACTGCCCGCGAATACGAAGGCGGCAATTGCAAAGCTGACAGTTGCGGCAGCGAGCCGCCGGAGGAAATTCATCGGCCAATCCATCCCGCATGAGGGGCAAAAACAAGAAACGCATGATCGCTTATCCGGTCCTGCGTGACAGATGTGGGCTACAAGAGGAAGGCCGCAAGATCAAGGGGGTTTGCCCTAAGCCACCATCCCATTCCAGGACACGCTGCAATCCGCCAATTTCTGCGTTATCTCAATCGCCAAGGCGAAAACGTCAGTTTTGCAGCCGCGCAAGTGTGAACAGGCCAAAAGGCGGGATTGGCACGAACGTAACAGCCGCACGCTCGTTGCCGGGAAACAACGCCTCGACCGCGAAATCGGGATGCCAGCCCAGCGCGCGCGACGCAGGGGCCAGCGCCCGCTCGACCCACCAGCGCGGCCCGTTCTCGGCAGCGAAATGGTTGACCAGAAGGATATGTCCGCCAGGACGCACCACCCGGCGCATTTCGGCCAGCAATGATATCGGATTGGGCACCACCGAGGCGACGAACATCGCCACCGCGATATCGAATTGTCCGGCGGCAAACCCGGTATCCTCGGCATCGAGCACCAGCAGCGCCTCAACATTGTCGAGCCGCCCGGCGGCAACCCGTGCGGTGGCGCGGGCGAGCATTTCAGCCGACAAATCGATGCCGGTGATACGCTTTTCCGCTCCATAATGGGGCAAGGCGAGGCCGGTGCCGACCCCTACTTCAAGCACCCGCGCGCCGGGCAAACGATTGACCTCAGCGACTGCACGCTGGCGCCCAAGCGCGGAAATGCCTCCAAACACAAGGTCGTACACCCCGGCCCAGCGACGATAGGCGCGGCGCACCGCATCCGCATCCAGTTGATTCCCCGCACCAATTTCTCGGCGGGTTTGGGAAGCCTGGTTCATCGCTGGCAATCTCCTGTCAGGCGGGTCGCTGCAAGTTGCCGCGCCCGAACCCAACAGTTGACGTTAGCATGGCAGCGCGACCTTGGGGAGGCCACACCGCCACCGATCTCAGGCCGCAGCTTCATCGCGCCGATCGCGAACCCGGACATAGGCCAGCGCCGCATGGGGACTGCAATAAGGCTTCCCAGCAGTCGCGTCGGAGTCACAAAAGCGAAAGCTTCTCGTCCCCGGCTCACCGATTGGCCAACAACACGTCGACAGCCGTGACGGCGCATAGGGGACTGCACGCACCGGGGCGGGGCGGGCGGTTTGCGGGGCTGCCGGGCGTTGGGGCTGCGGCGCTGCAATGGCGGTAACGACAGGCGGGGTAGCCGATAACGGCGGCAGGGTCGGACCAGTAACCCGACGTGGTGAGGCAGTGCGCGATGCCGCGCTCACACCGTCCCGACGAATGGGCGATGGGCGGGGCGGCAGGTTGAGGCGATGCGCCTTGCCGACCACGGCATTCTTGGAAACCGACATGCGGCGGCCGATTTCTGCCGTCGACAAGCCCTCATTCCAGAGGTCCCGCAGTTGCGCGATGGTCTCGTCGTTCCACTCCATATCGTAGGCCTCCCGGACAAACACTACCAGATACGGTAGACTTTCCAGACTCAAGGTCAATCGCCAGGATGCGCTAGAACACAAAATCTTGTGGAAAACTCGTCCACAAGACCCAAAAAACGGGAATTTAACGCCGGCCTAAAACAACAAGCCTTTTTTCAGCATCCCGTGGATGCCTTTTTCGCCATTGACGGTCTGGGTCACCCGGAAATCCACCGCCAGGGAGCAGAATTGGTAGGCTTCTTCCCGCGACAGGTTCCGTCGGCTGCAAATGAAATCGATCATCTGGCGCAATGCCTGCTGCATCGCCTGATCAAGGTCTTCATGCATCCCCATGGTAATGAAATGGGTTGCGGTTTCAGCGCGCGGGTAGGTCAGCAGCGGGGTGGCGCCGGTATTCTTGTGCAGAACCAGCGTAAAAGTGCCGGTCAGGCAGATTTCCAACGCATTGATGCACACTTCGCCATCGCCCTGCACACCATGCCCGTCGCCGGCGGAAAACAGCGCCCCGGGCGCCCAGACCGGCAGAAACAAAGTGGTTCCGGCGATGAGTTCTTTGTTGTCGAGATTGCCGCCATGCTCGCGCGGTTGAATCGTCGATATCACACCGAAATTCGGCGCGGGCGCGACCCCCATCACCCCGAAGAACGGTGCAAGCGTCAATTCCACGCCATAGGGCAAACGGCAGGTGCCGCGCGCGCGATCGACCGGGATATGGGTCAGGAACGGGGCGGTAAAATCGCGCGGTAAGGTGCCGGATAATGGGCGGAACCCGCAAAAGCCCCAGTCGCTACCAAGCTCGATCTTGTCGATACGGACTTCGAGCATGTCGCCCGGCATCGCGCCAGCAACCGCGACCGGCCCAGTGACGATGTGCCCGCCGACGCGCGGCAGGTTGGACGCATGGATGGCCGCGAGCGCTGGCGGAATGGCCATACCCGACCCTGCCGGCGGCATGACGTCGGGCCCACCGGAGACGCATTCCAGCACCACGGTGTCACCCGAATTTACCGTCACCACAGGGGCGTGGGTCGCGGAGAACGTTCCCCAGCGAACCGTCTGCGGCGTTGCCGCGACCTGATGCGTTGCCACTATCAGCCCTGATGGGCGGCAGTGGTCTGCGTCGTACCAGGTGTTGTAGTGCCGGGCGGGGAAATGGTTCCCTTTGTCTTGTCAGCCGCGGCTTCCATTGATGCGTCCGGCTCTTCAGCCATGTTTTTCTTGAAAGATTTGATGCCCTTGGCAAAATCGCCCATGACGCCACTGATCTTCCCGCCGCCGCCGAATAGCAGCAGGCCAACGCCCAGGACGATGATCCAGTGCCAAATGCTAAAACTACCCATCACGCCCTCCAGAGCGAGGTTTCCCCCGCGGAAATTTCTTCCGCCCAGCACATGGCCTGTCAAGCCAATTGATGCAAGCAAAGTTTAAGATGCAATCCTGCCATCTGCCGGCTGGCATTGGCCATCACGAGACGCCGCTGAGCAAGTTAATTCCTAGACATTGAAGCGAAACAGCAGAACATCGCCATCGCGAACGACATATTCCTTGCCCTCGATCCGCATCTTGCCGGCTTCTTTCGCGCCCTGTTCGCCGCCCAAGGCGGCATAATCGTCATAGGCGATGGTTTCCGCCGCAATGAAACCGCGTTCGAAATCGCCATGGATGACGCCGGCGGCCCCTGGCCCCTTGGTGCCGCGCACAATGGTCCAGGCGCGGGTTTCTTTGGGACCGACGGTGAAATAGGTAATTAGGCCAAGCAAATCGTATCCGGCACGGATCACCCGATCGAGGCCGCTATCGGAGAGGCCGAGGCCGTCAAGGAATTCCCCGCGATCTTCGTCTGGCAATTGTGCCACCTCGGCCTCAATGGCCGCAGAAACCACGACGGTGCGCGCACCTTCGGCCTTGGCGCGTTCGGCAACTTTGGCGGAGAACGCGTTGCCGGTGGCAGCAGCTGCTTCCTCGACATTGCAGACATACAAAACCGGTTTGCTGGTGAGCAGTTGCAGACGGCGCACTGCTTCGTCTTCGCCTTTCGGGATCGCGGTGCGTGCTGGCCGGCCTTCGGTCAGCGCCACCACAATCGGTTCCATCAGCGCGACCTGGGCAATGCTGTCCTTGTCGCCACCGCGGGCCTTTTTCTGGGCCGCGTGCAGGCGTTTTTCGAGGCTGTCGAGGTCGGCCAGCATCAGCTCGGTTTCGACCGTTTCGGCATCGCGGATGGGGTCAATGCTGCCTTCGACATGGGTCACATCGCCGTCTTCGAAGCAGCGCAGCACGTGGATGATGGCGTCGACTTCACGGATATTGCCGAGGAACTGGTTACCGAGGCCTTCGCCCTTGCTGGCGCCGCGCACCAGACCGGCTATATCGACGAATTCCAGGCTGGTCGGCAGAATTTTCTGCGATTTGCCGATTTTCGCCAACACCGCCAGGCGCGCATCGGGAACTGCGACGCGCCCGATATTGGGTTCAATCGTGCAGAACGGATAATTGGCCGCCTGGGCGGCAACCGTGGCGGTCAACGCGTTGAACAGCGTGCTTTTGCCGACATTGGGCAGGCCGACGATGCCGCAATTAAAGCCCATCTAATGTGTGTCCTGTGTCAGCAGTGCGACTTTCGTCATGAATTCCTCCGGCTTGCCGACGGCCAGCAGACCCGCCGCATCCGCCACACCATCCAGCATTGGCAGCAGCCACGCCATGTCAGCCTTGGCGAAATCGCCGAGCACATGGCCGGTGACCCGCGCCTTGTCGCCCGGATGACCAATGCCGAGGCGCACCCGCCAATAATCTGGGGTACCCAGACATCGGTCCATGCTGCGTAGACCGTTATGCCCCGCGGCACCGCCGCCGCGTTTGATGCGGATCTTACCGGGGATGAGGTCGAGTTCGTCATGCCAGGAGGTGATGGCGTCAGGCGGGAGCTTGAAGAACCCCGCCGCCGCTTGGACGCTTTCGCCCGATACATTCATGTAGGTCTGCGGCTTCAACCCCAGAATGCGCTCGCCTTCGATCACGCCTTCAGCCACCAGCCCCTTGAAACGCTGCCGCCACGGCGTGAAGCCGTGGCGGATCGCGATCGTATCAAGCGCCATGAAGCCGATATTATGGCGTTGGCGTGCCATGCCAGGCTCAGGGTTACCAAGACCGACCCAAAGCTTCATCGCACCGCCTCGCCTGTGGCGCTATTTCTTCTTGGGCGCAGCCTTGGTGGGCGCCTTGGTGCCACCGGCCGGGGTGCCGCCATCAACGACCACATCCGGCATCTTGGTGGGGGCTGCCAAGGTCGCGATGACGAAATCACGATCCTGGATCACCGGGCGGATGCCGTCCGTGCCGCGGAGGTTGGACCAGCGGAGATTGTCGTTGATCTCCATCGCGCCAAGATCGGCCTCGAACTGGTCGGGCACGGAGTCGGGATCGACATAGCATTCCACCGTGTGGCGCACGACGTTCAGCATGCCGCCGCGCTTGATGCCGGGGCTGGTGGCTTCATTGCTGAAATGCACGCTAACGGCGATCTTCATCTTCTCACCGGTGGCAAGACGCTGGAAATCGACATGTTCCGGCACGTCGGTCACCGGGTGGACCGAGACATCGCGGATCAACGCACGGGTGGTTTGCCCATCATGCTTGATTTCGAACAGGCGGGACCGCCAGCCACCGCGGTGCATTTCGCGCAGCAGCACCTTGGGGTCGATAGAAATCATCGTCGGCGCCTGCTTGGCACCGTAGATTACGGCGGGCACTTTGCCCTGCCGCCGGGTCGCGCGTGCTGCCCCCTTACCTGCACGCTCGCGCGCCTCGGCCTCGATCGTTACGAGATTGGCCATGTCGGCTCCTAATAGGTGATAGCGCCGGCCTCCAGGGGTGCCAGCGAGGGCGCGCTATTAGAGCAATGACGTCGCCCCGGCAAGAGCACAGGAAGGACATAAAAAAACCGGATTGGCCGACCAATTTACGCTCTATGTATTTGTACAGTCTGTCGGCGACGGCGATAGCAGTACATAAGGCGTAATCGGCCAGTGAAATGGCCATTGGAGAACGGGTGATGCGTATTTCTAGCTACCTTGTGCCGGTGCTGCTGGGCTGCTCGGCCCTGGCCGGATGCGTACCGGTTCCTGCCGGGCAATATGTTACGTCGTCCGGTGGGTATGCTCCCGCGAGTTCCGGCGGCTATGTCAGCTCGGGCGAGATCACCGAAGCACCGCCGCCAATGCCCGAATACGAGCAGCCGCCGATCCCGGCCGAGGGTTACTTGTGGACACCCGGGTTCTGGCAATACGGTCGCACCGGCTATTACTGGATACCAGGC
>JACMOQ010000213.1 GCA_014377905.1 Acetobacteraceae bacterium
CCTGCGTCTGCGCGACGTGGTCAATGTTGTTCCCGATGCCGGGGCGCAGGCGCTGGTGGCCGGGATGCTGGATCGGTTTCAAGACGAGATCGCGCCGATCCTTCCTGGGTTAAGGCACCAGATACTCTACAACGACATGAATGGCGGCAATGTGCTGATCGATCCGTCCGACCATGATCGGATTGCCGGGATCATCGATTTCGGCGACGTGACCCGGACCGCGCTGGCGATCGACGTTGCAGTGGGCGGCACCAGCCAGATCACCGATGTTGCAACCATCCCAATCGCGATCGGCGATTTTGTCGCCGGCTTTCACGCGACGCGGCCCCTGCTGACCGCAGAGTTCATCGTCCTCCCCTTGCTGATGGCCTGCCGGCTCAGCATGGGCCTGGTGTTGCATGCCTGGCACCGGCGCACCCATCCGAACAACCCGCATTACACATCGACCGACCCGACCGAACTGCAACGCCGCCTGGCAATGATCCGCGCGGTGTCCGGAGCTGAAACAATCGCGGCGATCAACGCCGTTGCAGGAGCATAAAACCGTGGCCCGTCTCGATCCCTCGCGTCAGCCAGTTATCGTCGGCATCGGCGAAATCATCGACCGCCCCGCCGATCGCGCTGCCGGGCAGGAGCCGCTGGCACTGTGGGCCGAGGCGCTGCGCCGCGCCGATGCCGATGCCGGCGGGACCATGCTCGCCCGGCTTGACTCGCTCGATCTGGTGAACTCGATCACCTGGCCCTATGCCGATCCGGTCGGGTTGCTGTCCGCACGCCTTGGCGTCGCACCGGCGCGCCAGTTCTATGGCGAGGTTGGTGGCAACACCCCGATCCTGTTCATCCACGAGGCCGCCCAGCGCATCGCGGGCGGCGAAGGCGTGGTAGCGGCCGTCGTGGGCGGCGAGGCGACCCACACCGCGACCTGGGCACGGCGCCAGGGCATCGAGCTGCCATGGACCAAGGTCGAGCCAGTGGCGATGGCGCCGGGCGGCTATCTTCCGGCGCGGCGGCGCAGCTACCTGCACCCATTGGCCCAGGTGCATGACATCCAGGCGCCGATCACGGTTTATCCGCTTTATGAAAATGCCACCGCGAAGGCATGGGGGCTCACCCCCGCTGCCGCGCATCAGGAATCGGCGCGGATCTGGGCTGGCATGTCGGCGGTTGCTGCCGCCAACCCGAATGCCTGGATGAAGACGGCGCTGACACCGGCACAAATTGCCACGACCTCCCCCGATAATCGCGCGATTGCCTATCCCTATCCCAAGCTGATAGTGGCCAATCCGGCGGTCAACCAGGGTGGTGCGGTGTTGATCACCAATGCAGCGACCGCACGTGCGGCTGGCATCGCGGAAAGCCAACTGATCTATATCTGGGGCGGGGCCGCCGCCACCGAGCCGAAAGACTGGATGGAGCGCGACCAGTTCACCTCGGCCCCCGCCCAGGATGTCGTGCTCGAAGCGATGCTGGCGTCCCTCGGCGGCAGCACCGGGGGTTTGGCAGCCTGCGAACTTTATTCCTGCTTTCCGGTGGTGCCGAAAATGGCGCGGCGTCGGCTGGGGCTGGCCGAGGATGCCGCGCTTTCTACCGCCGGTGGGCTGACCTTTCACGGCGCGCCGCTCAACAACTACATGACCCATGCTGCCTGCGGAATGGTGCGCACCTTGCGGGCGCGGCCGGGCGAGCGTGGCCTGCTATACGGCCAGGGTGGCTTCGTCACCGCGCATCACGCGATTACGGTGGCCGCGCGTCCCGCCGATGACGACGCGATCCTGGCGCCGTTCGACCTGCAAGGTCAGGCCGATGCACGGCGTGGACCGGCGCCGACAATTGTCGAAAACTACGGCGGTTCGGCCGAGGTCGAAACCTTCACCGTGGTCTTCGCCCAGGATGGCGGCGTGGCCCACGGTGCGGTGGTGCTGCGCCTGCCCGATGGCGCGCGCAGCCTGGCGCGGGTGCTGGCCGATGATACCCGCACGCTTGCAATACTCATGGATCCGGCGGCAAGCCCGATCGGACGTGCTGGCAAGGTCACGACAGGGGGCGACGGCTTGTTGCACTGGGCAGCCTGATGGCCCCAGGGCCGGCGACGCAGCAGGAAATCCTGGCCGTCGTTAAAATCCCGCACCATCGCGCTAAACTGACGGATAAACCTTCGGATAAATGACTTTTTCCGACGGTCCTGGCGGTTGCGGCGGGCCCCGCTTACCGCACGCGGCAAGCGCCAAGCACGCCGCTAACATGACCACTGCGATCCTCATGTCAAAGCCGCCAGCCAGCGTGCGCTCTGTGCTGCCACATTCGTCGGCGCGGTGCCGCCATAGGCGCGGCGCGATGCCACGGATGCATCAACCGTCAGCACCCCAAAAATCGCTGCGGTAATCCCAGGCTCCTCAGCCTGCATTTCGGCGAGCGTCAAATCCTCCAACCGCACCATGCGCGCCTCCGCCTTGGCCACCAAACGCCCGGTCACGTGATGGGCATTGCGGAACGGCAGGCGCAACTCCCTCACCAGCCAGTCGGCAAGATCGGTCGCGGTGGCAAAGCCGCTGCCAGCAAAATCGCGCATCCGCACCAGATCGGGCGACAGATCGCGCACCATCCCGCCGATTGCAGCAAGCGACAGCGCCCAGGCATCAGCGGCATCGAATACCGGTTCCTTGTCTTCCTGCATGTCCTTGGCATACGCGAGCGGCAGGCCCTTCATCACCATCAGCAACCCCACCAGCGCGCCGGTAATACGCCCGGTCTTGGCGCGGGCGAGTTCGGCCGCATCGGGATTGCGCTTCTGCGGCATGATCGAACTGCCGGTAGTGAATGCGTCCGACAACCGGATGAAACCGTACGGCGCGCTGCACCAGATGATGATTTCTTCCGCCAGCCGCGACAAATGCATCGCCGAAATCGCCGCCGCGGACAGGAACTCCAACGCGAAATCCCGGTCAGACACCGCATCCAAAGAATTTGCGGTCGGCCGGTCGAAGCCCAGCGCCGAGGCCGTCATATCCCGGTCCAACGGAAACGAGGTCCCGGCGAGCGCTGCCGAACCAAGCGGGCATTCATTCAACCGCTTGCGGCAATCCGCCAACCGCCCCCGATCGCGCGCCAGCATTTCAACGTATGCCAGCATGTGGTGGCCAAACGTCACCGGCTGGGCGGTCTGCAAATGGGTGAAGCCAGGCATCGGGTCAGCCGCGTGCTGGGCGGCGCGTTCGGCCATTGCCCGCATTACATCGGCGATCTGCACATCGAGCCCGTCGATTGCATCACGCACCCACAGGCGGAAATCGGTCGCCACCTGATCGTTGCGCGACCGTCCGGTGTGCAGCCGCCGCCCGGCATCGCCGATCCGCTCGGTCAGCCGTGCCTCGATATTCATGTGAATGTCTTCGAGCGTGGCATCGAAGACGAACGTCCCGGCATCGATCTCACCGGCAATCCCCGCCAGCCCGGACTTGATCGCCGCCTCGTCATCGGCCGACAATATCCCCAATTTGGCCAGCATCGCAGCATGGGCGAGGGAGCCTTTGATGTCCTGGCGCCACATCTTGCGGTCAAAGCCGATGGATGCGTTGATTTCCTGCATGATGATCGACGGCCCGGCGGCAAATCGCCCGCCCCATTGCTGGTTGGCTTCGGTATTGCGCAAATCCGGGTTATGATCGGCGGCGTTGTTCAAAAGAAGGTGTCCTGCAAGATGAAACGGTTTTCGCGCCGGGCGATCCTCGCCACCGCCGGCACTCTGGCGGCCGGGACCGTAGCGGCAGTGACCCTGGGGCGCAAACCCAGTGCGCCGCATGTCTACACGCTGGTAGCCGGCGCAACGCCGGAGGCCGAAGGTGTATTACTGCATCCGTTCTCGACAATGATGCCGGTCGAATTCCCGGTTGCGCCGCCCGCCGCCAATCTGATCGATGAAGCCGGTGTTGCCCACACGCTCGGTGAATTCGTCGGCAAAGGCCTGGTGATTAACCTTTGGGCGACCTGGTGCGTGCCCTGCGTTGCCGAAATGCCGGCCTTGCAGACCCTGGCCACCAAGATCGCCAGCGCTGGCGTGCTGGTGCTGCCACTGTCATCCGATCGCGGCGGGGCGGCCGTGGTGCGCAAATTCTACGCCGCGCACAACATCACCGGTCTGCCGGTCTGGCTCGATCCCAAAGGTGCGGCGGCCCAGGCCTGGGGGGCGCGCGGGCTGCCGACGACTTATATCATTGACCGCCGCGGATTGCTGCGCGGCAAGCTTGAAGGCGCGGTGGATTGGGCGAGTGATGCCACGATAGCCGCGATCACCAGACTAGTCGCCGCCTGATTGCCAACCGACCACCTCCCCGGCATGCTGGCGCAAATTCCGGAGGATACGATGCCGAACGATCAAGCCGCCTCATCGATTGTCGCGACCACCGCTGGCCGGGTGCGCGGCACCAGCGTTGATGGCATGCCGGTCTGGTTCAGCATCCCCTATGGCGCGCCGACCGGGGGCGCCAACCGCTTCCGTCCGCCCCAGCCGGTTGAGCCCTGGGCCGGCGTGCGCGACGCGACCGCAGTCACCAGCCAGGCCCCGCAAATCCGCGGCGCGTATCCGAACCGCCTGGAAGTCGCCGATTTCCTTGGTGCGCGTGACCCTGCTCCGCAATCGGAGGATTGCCTGACCGCAACAGTCTGGTCGAGCTCAACTGCGACCAAACTTCCGGTGATGGTTTGGCTCCATGGCGGGGCGTATTCGACCGGGTCGGGCAACGCCGACTACGTGCGCGGCAGCCGCCTGGCGCGGCGCGATGTGGTGGTGGTGACGATCAATCATCGGCTGAACATTTTCGGCTTCCTCGATGTCTCCGCAATTGGCGGGCCTGACTTCAAGGAGTCCGGCAATGCCGGCCTGCTCGATATCGTCGCCGGCCTGCGCTGGGTGCAGGACAATATCGCACGCTTTGGCGGCGACCCGTCCTGCGTGACGATTTTCGGCGAGTCGGGCGGCGGCGCCAAGGTCAGCGCCTTGCTCGCCATGCCGATGGCGCAGGGCCTGTTCCACCGTGCCATCATCCAAAGCGGCTGCGCGGTGCGCCACCGCACGGCGGACCGTGCGGCCGCGGTCACGTCGGGCGTGCTGAAGGCGCTCGGCAGCACCAGCATTGCGACCTTGCAGGCCCTGCCAGTCGCCGAGTTGCTGGCAGCGATCGCGCCCGCCGAGGCCGCCGCCGGCCCATCGCCGCATCCGTTCTTCGACCGCTACCCGTTCGGCCCGATGATTGATGGCAGCGCGGTGCTGGATCATCCGTTCGACCCCGCTGCCTCAAATCTCTCAGCCGGCATTCCGGTCATGCTCGGCGATACCAAGGATGAAGCAGCAGGCTTCACTGTGCATGACGACAAGATCTGGAACCGCACGCTTACCCTGGATGAACTGCGTGGCCGGGTGCAGCGCCTCGCCGGCGATCGTACCGATGATGTGCTGGCGACCTATGCGCAGGTGATGCCAGGCTTGTCCCCGGCCGAATGGCTGATCGCGATCACCACCGATGCGCTCTATCGCAATCGCACTGTGGTGGCTGCCTACCGCATGATGCAGCGCGCGGGCGCGCCGATCTACATGTACAGCTTCGCCTGGAATTCGCCGCGCGCCGGCGGCAAACTCGCCTCCCCCCATGCCGCCGATGTGCCCTTTGTTTTTGACACCGTCGATCTGTGCAAAACCGGTGCGCCGGCCGACCAGACGCTCTCCGCCACGATGGCCGATGTCTGGGCCGCCTTTGCCATCACCGGCCAGCCGCAGCATGCAAAAATCCCCCACTGGCCGAATTATGAGCGCGGCAGCCGGGCGATGATGATCTTCGAAGAAACGCCGCGCATCACCCATGATCCAGGGTATAGCCGCCGCCGCATCTGGACCCAGATCACCACCGCGACTGAGGGCTAGGCAACAGACCTCACCTAAGGTCCGGAATACGATCTATTCCGCGCCGAGGTGCGCCAGTTCCTGGCCGATCAACCGGACCTGGGCGATAGCGGACGGGAAAAAGCCGCCTGCGACCCTTGCGCGGCGGGCACAAGCGCATGCCCCGCGCGGCGATGGTGGTTAACCATTGCCGCACGGCCCACACATGATGTCCTTGGGAACGGCTTGGCGGACTATGGGGGATCGGCCCCGGTATGGGGGCGCAATTGGGGTGTCTGTGCGGTTGATGTCGGGGCATCCAACAAATCGGCCGCGATCTTTACATGGCATGATGGCACGTCGGAAAAAATCTCCCTTTTGTCCACGCCAGGTTGCGCCGCGCTTTGGGTCGGTTCCTCGGGGGCGGCCACCTCGCTCTGCGCGACAGGCTGCTCCATACCCAGCATCCGGCAAACCGGCCGCAGAATCAGGCCCGCCGCTGGCATCGTCGCCAACGCCGCCTGCATCGCTGGCTCGGTCAGCAGATGCTGCAACTGCAAGCCGAAGCCCACCGCTTCATAGCCCAGTTCGCGCACCAGCCAGCCCCGGCCCCGTGGCAACTGCGCAGGCCGTGTCGGGCTGGGTGTGTCACGCCGCAGCCGTTTGGCCCGCGCCCGCAGCGGCCGCGCCATTGCCCGTTCAATCCGGCTGGCGACATGGGTCAATCGCCGCCACAGTGGCCCAATCAATCCGATCAGGCGCGGATTTCGCAAAAACCGCGCCGCCACCAAGGCTGCCAACCCAGCCAAGATCATCCCCAGCCGCCGAACAAGCTCGGCAGCATCGGCGCTCAGCGGGGAAGAAGCGGTGCGAGTATTCATGTGATTATTAATAACATTATTGTGCATGAAACTGCAAGCGAAATCGGCGGCCTAGTCGTCGCCGATGGAACTGACCTGGAAGACCTCCGGGACGATTATCAGCCCTTGGGTAAGTGCCGGGCGATATAAGGCGGCAGGTAAAAGGCGCCGAGATGAATTTCCGGCGTCCAGTACTCGGTCATGCCCAGCACGCCCGCAGCTTCGGCACGCGCCCGGATCGTTTCGACTGGCACCGCATCCAGCCCGGTCGCTTTGGCGGCAAACCCAAGGGTCATGAAACCGCCAATATAGGTCGGCACCGCAGCGACATAGGCCCCGACGACCGGAAAGAAATTCCTCCGCCGTTCGCTGGTCTCGCGCAGTTCATCGGCCTGCATGAACGGCACGCCGCACTGGTTCACGATCAATCCACCATCGGCCAACACCCGCGCCGCATTTGCATAGAATTCATCGGTGAACAAAACCTCGCCAACCCCGATCGGGTCGGTCGAGTCGACAATGATTGCATCAAAACTGCCATCTGGCGCGGTGCGGACATAATCGATCCCGTCGCCGATAATCACTTCGGCCCGGGCGTCGTCCCACGCGTCGCCACCAATCGCCGGCAGGAACTCGCGGGCCAGACGCACAACTTCGCCATCGATTTCGACCATGACCGCGCGCGTAACATTTTTGTGCTGCAACACCCGGCGCAGCACCCCGCCATCCCCCGCGCCGATGATCAGAACCCGCGTCGCCGCGCCATGCGCCAAAAGCGGCACATGGGTCAGCATTTCCTGGTAAACGAATTCGTCGCCCTCGGTGATTTGCACCACCCCGTCCAGCAGCATCACCCGGCCATGCGACGCGCTTTCAAACAGGAAAATATCCTGAAACGCACTCTGCACCCGCGCCAGTTCCCGAACCACCCGAAACCGCTGGCCCCAATCGGCATACAGCGTCTCATTGACCCAGGAATCAGTCGCCATCTCAGTCTCCAGACAAGAACGGATTGGCGTCAGGAAACTCCCCGACGCCAACGCCATAAAATAACAATGCTTTTGTAGAGAAGCCTTTGGTCAATGGGCCTAAGCGCCCATCACCTTACCGCCTAGCCGGTCACGCGGCCGCGGCGCTGTTCAGACAGATCGATGCTGGACGGGCTGAAGGCCGCCTGCAACACCGGGATCGACAGATTCGGATCGCACGCACCGCACATGAACAGGTCGATTGCGGCAAAGCTGCGTTCCGGCCATGTGTGGATCGAGATATGGCTTTCCGCCAACACAACAACACCAGATACGCCGCCATTGGGCGAGAAATGGTGGAAGTGGCTGTGCAGAATCGTGGCGCCAGCGATGATCGCCGCCTCACGCAACGCCGCATCGATATGCGCGGGATCATCGAGGCGCGAGGCACCCCAAAGATCCACAAGCAAATGCATGCCGGCGAATTTCTCGCCATCGCGCTCTACAAAATAGTCTTTCTGCGCCTCCTCGGTCCCCGGGGAGGTGATAATCGTCTGGTTCTCGCTCGGGAAATCCGAGACCATCCCCAGTGGCATGAGTGCGTCCATCGCGCAGCCCCCTGTCAACCAGCAGACGGCCTGTTGGGTAACACGACACGTGAACCGAATTGCCTACGCAGCCTGAGCAGGCGGCGCGGCTAATCCGCATGCGCGAACCCCCTGGGGCCAAGGCGGCGGAACATGGGGAAAACCGAACCGGGATGCAAGCGAAATTACATGTTGCGTTGCCCGGTGATTGCATACCCGGCTTGTTGGCCCTGGTTGGAGCCGAAACTTAAGCCAAGATCGGCAAATAAATACTTCGGCACGCCGGCAAAGTTGCCGCGTAAGCCCTAACTCCCCGCACCCTTGACCGCAGTCGCCAGACCGCGCGCTTCCTGCGCCGAACGGGCGAGATCGCCAATTTTCTGCACCGGACCCGAGGTCAGCAGCCGCGTAAGGTCGGTGGTCTTCCCCGCCACCATGCGCGGCAGATCGCGCGTGCGGAGCGCGTTGAGCGTATCAGCGTCGCCAGCTTGGGCTGCCGCTGATGCAAAGCGGAGCAAAATTCGGCCATGGGCATCATCCAGCCCGCCAGTTTGCGGCACTGACATCGCCGTCAGGCGTTGCAGTGCCCGCATCGCCCCCAGCCAATCCTTTGCCGTCTCCTGCAATTGGGCCTGCAAGGTGACCGCGTCGCGCGTATCCAGCACCTCAAGAACCACTACGGCCTGATCGTGCTGCCCAACCGCGCTGGCAGCGCGCGCGTAAAGCAGCGTGCGCTGTTCAAGCAAGGCGGGCGGAAGCGAACCGACGCCTAATGTATCGGTTAGTGCTGCAAGCGCTGCCTCAGGCTTGCCCATTTGCATCTGCATGGCGGCAAGCTTCGCCCCGATCTCGGACCGCGCCGTGCCAGGCTCTGAACGGTCCAGCACCCGAGTCAGCAACGGGATGGCGCGCTGGGGCAAATCGAGCGCGATCAACCGATCAGCAAGACGTGCCGCCAGCGCCTGGCCAGCTTCACCCGGACCGATAAGATCGGCGTTCTCCTCGGCAAGCGCGAGCAATTCTAGCGGCGGCAGGGGTGCAGTCGCATCATTTGCCAACGCCCGCATGAAGGTGGCTACCAGGCGCGGCTGCAACGTGCCCTTCTCCTCGGGCCAAATCTCGGCGGTTTCCCGCAGCAATTGAAGCGCAAGCCGCCAGGCGCTGTTGTCAGCATGCAGATCGGCCACCCGCAAGCGGGTCGCGCGCTCGCGTTCGTCACCGCGCCAGGAAAAGATCTGGCGCTCCATCGCCTCGGCGGCTTGACCCGTCGTGATCATCTTGGCCGCCAATCGCACCTCGATCGCCTTGGTGGCTGCCTTGGTGTGAAGCAAGCGATCGCGGCTGGATGCCAATTGATCCAGGCTCTGGAGTGCGGCCGGCAGGCGGGCAGGGTCGTCGCTGGCGAGCAACGCGCGGGCAAACTCGAGCCCTGGTTCTTTCAGGTTGGTTTTTACCAGCTCCGTTGCCGCCTCAGCCTCGCCGCCCGCCACCATGGTTTCTGCGACCAACGGCAAAAATGCCGCGCGCAGGGGGGCCGGATAGTTCAGCAGCAATCGCGACACCGTGGCAAAATGTGCCGCCGCCGCCGGCGCACCTTCATTATGTTTTGCAATCCGGATCGCGCGCCACAATGTCACATCGTCGGTTCCGTCCAGGCGCAAGTCACCGATCTCGCCGGCCTCATCAAGGCGCCCGGCGACCAGGGCCGCAATTGCTGACAGCCCCATACGGTCCCGGTCGTCGGCGAGGGTCGCGTCATCGGTCGCGGCAAGGGTCAACAAGGCTTGCGCCTCAACGCCCAGACCAAGCGCAATCATCGCCTCGGCGGCTGCAATCCGCTTGCGACCGCGCGACAGCGGAGGGGCGACGGATGCCTCGGCCACCGCCGATTGCAGGCGACGCTGCAACTGATCGATCGGCAGGTTGGGGAAATCAAACCGCCAGCTGAATCCCTGGGCGGCGCTTTCAGAAATGGTCTGCGGCATGGCGGCCGAAATTGCCAAAGGTCGCGGCGGGTCAAGGGCGAGCACGAACCCAGCCGTTACCGGACCCAGCCGTAACGCGTCGGCCAACGGCAAGATCGCAACGCCTTGCCAAGTCTCCAACATGCCAAATTCAGGCGATCTGCGGGCAACCGGCATCCCTTGACCGGGAACAAGCTGAGTGCCCACCAGCACCACCCCGCCAGTCAAAGGATCGGGCACCGAAATCACCCGTCCCGGCTGGTCGGCGGCAACCATCAGGCGCCCCTGATCGACCGTCATCGTGAAGGGTTTTAAATTCACGGCGCGGCGATCCTGGTGGCTGGTCGCAACAGACCAGCCCGCTTTCGTCCGCGCCAAGGCCAGATTTTTTTGCGCCGCGACTGGAATTCGCAGCAACGTGGCTTCTGGCAACATCGTGATGGCAGCTTCGGCGAAATCCGGATTGTCTCGCAACCCCGCCATATCAATCGGCCGCCGTTCGTCGAAGACAACGAACGCCACCTCGCCCCGCCGAAACGCCGCCGCGCCGGTCGTTGCCGCAAACGGCAGCACAATGGCCGGCTCGCCTGGCTGTGCGCCCGGATCCGCAATTGTCGGGCCCGCCGGGCGTGCGGCAAGCGCCAGCGACCCGATTGCAGGCGCGGGCGCCACCGGCGCCAACGGGCTTGAAACCTGCGCCGACGCCTGGGTGGTTGCCTCTGGCAGCACAGCCTTTCCCGTCTCGACACCAGGCGGCAGCACCGGTTGGGAGGGTTGGCTCACCAAAGATGGTGCGCTGTCCGCCAACGCCTCACGGGCGCGTGCCAACCCATCGGGCGGCGGGCTGTGCGACATTTGTCCCCGCGAAACCGGGCGGGCCAGCGGCCGGGGTTTGTTGGCATCGGGCGCCGCCACGCGGGAAGGATCAACCGCATCGACAACAAATCGACTGCCCAGACGGTTCTGGCGCAGCGTGGAGCCAGGGCTGAGGGTAATTTCCGCCCCGTTGGCCCCTTGCGTCAAAGCTAAAACATTGCGCGGCGGTGCGCCAAAAAGAAGGCTTCCAGGCGGCTCCAGATACACAGAAACCCGAGCCCCAGTCTGCACTGCCCGCGCAGTCGTGCCGGGCGGCAAATCGAACACAATGCGACCGAAATTTGGATGATTCCCCGTACGCACTAAATTCGCCACCTGCTCGGCAGCTTTCGCCGCAGAGAAACCGGCCACTGCCATACTCAGAACCAGCAGTCCCAAAACCCGCAGTCGTAGAATGGTGCGCATGCCGGTCAATCAAAACTAGCCAGTAATTTGTCGATATCGCTTTGATCCATCGCCTGGCCAGGCAGTTGCGGGCCATTTTCCAGCACCACCGGTGCCGGGGCAGAGACCACATCGCTCGATCGCCGACCGGTGAAAGTTTCCACAATCAGGGCCACCTTCGCATCAATGGTTTTCAGGGTCGCAACGACCTTGGTAATTCGCTGGCCGGTGATGTCCTGAAAGCTGCATGCCTCATAGATGCGGGTTGTTGCATCCTGCAATGCCTGCGCCATCTCGGCACTGACCTCGCCGGCTACGCGGTCAAGTGTCTCACAGGTTTCCAGGATGGCCTCGGTCGCCGCCGCGGTATGGGCCACGATCGCATCAAGCTCGTCGGTCGCCGACGGAATATGGCTGGCGTTGATGTCGCTGACCTGCAGCGCCGAAATTTCCGCCTTCGCGGTCGCGATCGTGCGACCAAGTTCCTCCACTTCGCCAAGCAAGCTAGTTTCGGTAGCAGTCAGATCCCCGCGCATGGTGGACAAAACCGCCTTAACCACGTCAGCCACCAGATCGGGCCGCGCCGCCGGATAGCGCGCACGCAGTTCATCCAGCCGCTTCTGCAACGGCATCCCGCCAGCGCCCATCATTCCATCAGCCATGACCAAGCACCTTCTCGATTTTTTCCTTCAAGGTTTCTGCATTGAAGGGCTTGACAATATAATTGGAAACGCCCGCCTGCTTGGCAGCAATGACGTTCTCGGTTTTGCTTTCGGCGGTAATCATGATGAACGGCGTTTGCTTGAGGCGGGCGTCGGCGCGGACTTCCTGAAGCAATTGCAGTCCGGTCATCGGTGCCATGTTCCAGTCGCTGATCACGAGGCCAAAATTATTTGTGCGCATTTTTGCCAGTGCTTCGACGCCGTCCGTTGCTTCCTCGACATTGTTGAAGTCAATCTGCTTCAGCAGGTTCCGGATAATCCGCAGCATGGTCTTGTAGTCGTCCACAATTAGGACATTCATTGCTTTATCAATCGACATCGTCTGGCCTTTGTTCAATAAGCATTCTAACCGGCGCCTTGCGTCGGTCGGATGTCTGGCTGCGCTGGGGCAGTCGGATTTGCCGCATTTTGCGGCGTGTTGTTTTGCGTACGTTGGCGGGCAAGATCCGCCGTCGCTTGCCGGGCGCGGTCCGGCGTCATCGCGGCGAGTACGGCTGCCGCTTTGCCGTCCTTCATCCGGTCCAACACCGCCAGCAGGACCGGTTTGTCGAGGTCGTTGAAGATCGCCGCCGCGTCACGCGGTTTCATTGCCTCATAGAGCTTGACCAGACCCTGCCAATTCTGTGCCTCCCGCGCCTGGCGCGCCTGTTCAAGAGCTTCGAGCCTGGCCTGCAACACCGCCAGCTCGCCCACCCGCGCGGTCAGCCGCTTTTCGGTTGCCGACAAAACCGCATCCCGTGATGCGAGCGCCGCTTCGCGGCTGTCGAGCTCACCCCGCCGACGCCGCAGGTCGAGCAGCAATGCCCGCTCGGACTCGCTGATCTCCACCGGCTTGGGCGGCAGCACCGCGGGTGCGGCTTGCGTCGCGGTCGCCGGCGGTCCCGCAGGAAGGGCAGGTGCGATCGGTTTGGCGGCGGCAGGGCTGGGCGCGGCCTCCGGGGTCGCGGCGCGCACCAAACCGATCGCCTTAACCCCCATCAACAGCATCATCGCCGCGATGGTGATCGGCAGTAATCGGGGCACCGCAATCCGCAGGCCGCGCTTTTTGCCCCCCATCATGCGCGTGCCAACCGCAATGCCTTGATCAGATCGCGTTCCGCCTGGCTTGGCGGCCGCGCCAAAGCAGCATCGGGCGATGTAAAGACCGATGGCGCGAGCAGCGTCTCGATGTCGCGCGCCGGTACCCGATCGCGACCTTCACGCAGACCACTCTCGAGCTTGTCGGCTACCAATTCGCCGCGATCGGTCAGGAACTGCAAATCATCCCGCAAGCGCGTGGCTCCTTGAATTTGGCGCTCGATCTGCCGTCCTGCGCCATCGGCGGCCGCGTGCAGTCGCTCAATCCCGTGCTCAGCCGCCCTGGTGGATGCGTTGAAACTGGTCACCAATGCCTCCAGAGACGTCCTATCGCGCTTTAGAACGCCCAAAGCCCGTTCAAGCCGAAACGCGTGAAAAATGGTTGCGGCGAGCAACGCGATCAAAGCCGATTCCAACAACCATTCCATTCATCCCTCCCATCCGGCCAGTTGGTGCCACAGCCATCGGTATGACGGGGAAACATGAAGATATGGTTCATTCCTGCGGCCTACCGATCGGCCAATGCGGCACGCGGGATCACCCGATCGATCTGCACCGCGACCCGGTTCTTGCGTCGCCCAACCCGCCCTTCGAATAAGATCGTATTGCCGCACCGCAGCAGCACCGACGATCCTACCGCCCCGTTCAGCACTATTTGGCTTCCGGGCTTAAGATCGATCACCTCGGACAACCGCATTGTTTGCTCATCGAGCACTACCTCGAGGTCGATGTCAGTGTGCCACAACTCCTCAGCAAGATGGGTTTCCCAGATCGAATCACGACCGAATTTTTCGCCCATGAACTGCTGAAGAAGCAGCTCACGCACAGGCTCGAGGGTTGCATACGGCAGTAGTAATTCGAGCCGCCCACCACGATCTTCCATATCGATGCGCAGCCGGGCAAGCACGGCGGCATTCGAAAGTCGGCTGATCGTTGCGAAACGCGGGTTAACCTCCAGACGCTCAAAGCGGAACGTCACCGGGCAGAGCGGATCGAAGCTGAGCGAAAGATCGTGCAGAACCACCACGATCAGTCGTTCCACCAGATTGCGTTCGATCGTGGTGTAGGGCCGGCCCTCAATCCGCATCGCCGCAGTGCCGCGACGGCCGCCCAGCAGGACATCGACGATCGAGTAGATCATTGCGCTATCCACGACCATTAGGCCGTAATTATCCCATTCCTCCGCCTTGAAAACCGCCAGCATCGCCGGTAAAGGAATGGAATTGAGATAATCACCAAATCGTAGTGATAAGATATTGTCAATGCTTACTTCAACGTTGTCGCTGGTGAAATTGCGCAGACTGGTTGACATGATCCGAACCAGCCGGTCGAACACAATCTCCAGCATCGGCAGACGTTCATAGGACACCAGGCCGGAGCTGATGATCCGCTGCATGCCGCTATCATGGTCGTTGCTGCCCGGCCCATTTTCAAAGCCCAGCAGGCTGTCAATTTCCGCCTGACTAAGCACGCGTTCTGGTTGGATGGCCGCCATGTCGGCAGCATCCGCGGTGTCGGTTTCCGCACCCCATGCGGCCGCGAGTTCGTCTTCCTCCGATAGCGTCCCGCTCATTGGATAAGCAATTCGACAAACAGCACGTCGACAATGCGTGCCGGGGTCACCGCAACGTTGGCGCGTGCCAGCAATTCTTCGCGCAACCGATACATACCCGCGCTGCCGCGCAGTTCCTCAGGCCGGGTTTCACGGAGATAGGTCTGAAACATATCCATCAACCGCGGCAGGGCGGCGCGCACCGCTGGTTCATCCTCGGCACGGGCGAGCTCCAGCCTGGGTTTTACCTTGGCATAAACCGTGCGCCGTGTGCCGGAGTTCAGATTAACAATCATATCCGGCAGTTCGAAAAACAACGGCGCCTTGCCGCCAAGGGAAGCCCCGCCAGCCGGTTTAGGGGCGTGCGGATCCTCTTTTGGCGCGCCATGCGCGGCGGGCTTGGCAGGCGCATGTGGGTCGGCCGCAGGTGGATGGCTTGCCGCATCCCCTCCCATTCCAAGCAAAGGTGGCAGAATGCCGGAAAACCAAAGCCCAGCCCCGAGGCCCGCCAATAAAATCGGCACCGCAAGCAGAATGAGCTTCTTCCTGCCGCCGCCAGCGGGTTTGTCGCCCGGGGCGGTGTCGGCCACGGTTGCGGTCGCTGCCTTGCTCATACCTTGCCCATGCGTTGCCTGTGCCCGGCGATTTCGTGAAGCGGCACACTCTGGCGACGCCATCCGCCAAATGCCGTCATGAACGTATGACGCCTGCCATTAATTTTGTCTGAAGCTGCGCAATGTGCCGGGTATCCCTGGCCCACCCGGCAAAGATTGCCGACGTCACAGCAAAGTATTTTAAGCGATATCAATAATCTACCGCCTGGCACGCCGTTTGCCTTACGCCTTGCGTTCCCGATGGAGTAGCGACATGGATAACGTCACTAGTATTGCCCTGTCCCGCCTGGTCGCACAGCAGCGTGCCACCGATGTCACCGCCACCAATCTTGCCAACGCCGGAACGCCCGGCTTTCAGGCGGAACGGATGATCTTCAGTGACTGGCTGGTGCGGGCCCAAGGCGCCAAGGTGTCTGGCAACGGCACCATCGCGTTCACCCAGGATCGCGCGACCTATCGCGATACCCAACCCGGTCCCTTGCAGCACACCGCCAATCCGCTCGACATCGCCATCGGGGGCGATGGCTATTTCAGCGTGCAAACCCCCAACGGTGTCCGTTTGACCCGCGCCGGCCATTTCAGCCCATCCGCCACTGGCGAAATCGTTGACGGGTCAGGAAATGCGTTGCTGACGGTATTGGGCGGCAAGTTGCAGTTGTCTCCCACCGATCACGACATCACCATCGCGGCCGACGGCACCGTCGCCACCAACAACGGCACGGTCGGGCGGATCGGGCTCGTGAAACCCGCCAACGCCCAGGCCCTACGTGCCGAGGGCGGGCAACTCTCAGTTTCCGGATCGCCGACCACCCAGGTTGCAACCCCCAAGCTGATCCAAGGCGCCATTGAGGGTAGCAATATTCGACCCACCCTTGAACTGACACGCATGATGTCCGATCTGCGCGAATTTCAGTTCACCAGCGAATTGGTCCAGGCCGAGGCCGACCGGCAGCGCTCGGCTATCGACAAACTTACCCAGATGAGGTCCTAACCCATGCGCGCTCTCAATATCGCCGGCACCGGGATGCAGGCCCAAACCACCAATGTCGAAGTCATTTCCAACAATATCGCCAACATGACAACGACTGGCTTCAAACGCCGCC
>JACMOQ010000002.1 GCA_014377905.1 Acetobacteraceae bacterium
ACCTCGCCGCCGATGGTGGCGGATGAATTGCGTCGCCAGGCCGATCAGTTCCTGGAGCTTGCGGAGATCGCGCCCGAATTTACCCGGCGCCAGATGGAGCCGCGGCCTGTGCGGCTGCCGGCGCGGATAAATCAGAACGATACATCTGGCGATCAGCAGGATGTGGATTGATCTGAACCGGCAGAATGGGGCGGCGATGTCGCCATGAACATAAAACCCATGTAATCCGTGGGTGGAAGTTGTGTTTTTCGCAATTGGACCTGCATCTGCGTGCGAGACGGTTGCGTATCTGTTGTATAGCAACGTGGAACGCACCAGCCGGTAACGGTTTGAAAAAGCGGACTTCACGAATGCATTAACGCTCGTCGCTGGCGCGCCCTGGCGGAGTGGTAAAACAATTGGCGACAGAACAGGAGAGTAACCAATGCGCAAGATCACTTTGTTGGCTGTAGCGACACTGGCACTGACCATCGGGGGTGCTTACGCCCAGGTCACCAAGCCCGCTGCGTCCGATGGCAACAATGCCGTTCGTCCTGCTGCTTCGGACGGCAACAACGCGGTCCGCCCGGCTTCGTCGGATGGCAATAACGCGGTCCGCCCGGCCTCGTCGGATGGCAATAATGCGGTTCGTCCGGCTTCGTCCGATGGCAACAACGCAGTTCGCCCGGCCAACAGCGACGGCAACAATGCGGTTCGCCCTGCCAACAGCGATGGCAACAATGCCGTCCGCCCGGCCAACAGTGACGGCAACAATGCCGTCCGCCCGGCCAACAGCGACGGCAACAACGCGGTTCGCCCGGCCAACAGTGACGGCAACAACGCGGTTCGCCCGGCCAACAGCGACGGCAACAATGCGGTTCGCCCGGCCAACAGCGACGGCAACAATGCGGTTCGCCCGGCCAACAGCGACGGCAACAATGCGGTCCGCCCGGCCAATAGCGACGGAAACAATACATTCCGCCCGGCTGCTTCCGGCACCACAGGCAAGGTCAGCCCGTAACCGCAGGCCTCGGCTGGGGCATCTCTATCCAAACCTGGCTCTTAGCGCGGCGTTGGAACCTTCCAACGCCGCGTTGCTTTTTGGGGCAATGGCGTCTTGTCCTTCGTCCGATCCCGGCACATCTTGGCCAGTGATGCAGGAGTTCCAGCCAATGCGATCCATTTTTGCATGCGCCCGTCGGCTTTCGGTCATGCTGGTCATGCTGGCCGCACTGCCTGTCTTGCTCGTGCCGGCTCCAGCCTTTGCCGCGCAGAGCGCAGACTTGTCGGATCTGGTGGCAAGTTTGCTCCCCAGTGTGGTGAACATCTCAACCATTCGCACCGATACCGTCGGTAAGGATGCCGGCCCGTCGACAAGCACCGGCCGCCGCAAAAGCCTGGGTTCGGGGTTTGTGATCGATCCGAACGGGGTAATTGCCACCAACCGGCATGTGATTGAGGGCGCGGTTGAGATCACCGTGACATTGCATGACGGTCGCATTCTGGGCGCGTCTCTGATCGCGGTTGCTTCGGGCGCCGATCTGGCGTTGCTGCGGGTCTATCCGGACCATCCTTTGCCCGCGGTAACCTGGGGCAATAGCGATAAAATGCGTCAGGGCAATCCGGTGATCGCGATCGGCAACCCGCTTGGCTATGGCAGTTCGGTGACGGCGGGGATCGTCAGCGCGTTGCAACGCGACATTAAATCAAGCCTTTACGATGATTATATCCAGACCGATGCGTCGATCAATCAGGGTAATTCAGGGGGGCCGCTGTTCAATCTGGCCGGTGAAGTGATCGGGGTGAACACCGCCATCCTGACCGCGTCAGGGTCATCCGGATCGATCGGGATCGGATTTTCGCTGCCCGCCAATGACGCGCAATTCGTCATCAGTCGGCTCCGTCAATTCGGCCGCATTCGGCCGGGCTGGATTGGTTTGTCCACCCAAACCGTCACTCCGGCGATTGCCGAGGCGGTACGCCTGCCGCGGCCGGCCGGGGTGATGGTAACCTCGATCCGCGACGACAAGCCTGGCTTAAAAGTCAGTTTTCAGCTCGGTGATGTGATCCTCAGCGTTGACGGCAACGATATCAAGGACGTGCGCGGCTTCAACCGTGCCATTGGTGGCACCCCGGTGGGCGATGTGGTGCCGATCCTGATCTGGCGTGACGGCGCGCGGATTGCGTTCAAGGTGATGGTTGAAGAAAACGCCGACGATGTGGAACAGGGCGCCAAGCTTGCAGCTTTGGTGGCCGCAGTCACGGTGACGTCGGATGCCTATGTCGAGCCGGCGGATATGGGGTTGAACCTGTCTTCGATCACCGAGGAGTTGCGCGGCAAATTCTCCTTAGCTACCGACCAACGTGGCGTGGTGGTATTGTCGGTCGACCCCAACAGCAAGGCGGCCGAGCAAGGAATGCTGTCGGGCGATGTCATTGTCCGGGTGGGTAAGCAATCGATCGGCTCGGTACGCGAATTCTGGGTGCGCATCGACGAGGCGCGGCGCGGCCGTACCACCAGGCTGTTGCTGCTCATTCATGGCACTGGCGGGGAGCGCTGGGTGGCGTTGCCGTCGGCATGATTTTGGGGCTGGGTTCTGACATTTGCGACATCCGCCGCATCGAGCACTCCATGGAACGCTTCGGTGATCGCTTCCTTTTGCGGGTGTTTAGCGAGGTTGAACGTGCCAAGGCGGACCGTCGCAACGGTCAGGCGCGGGCGGGGACTTATGCGAAACGCTTTGCCGCGAAGGAGGCTTGTGCCAAGGCGCTCGGCACCGGCTTTGCACGCGGTGTTTTTATGTCTGATCTCCGCGTGGTCAATCTGCGGGGTGGAAAGCCGACGCTGGAACTGCATGGCGGGGCAGCTTTGCGGCTGGTTCAGCTGACCCCTGCTGGCATGCGGGCGCAGGTTGATCTGACGATGACCGACGAATACCCCTATGCCTATGCCCAGGTAATCATCTCCGCGGTGCCGGCATGACCGACACGCGCACGCCACTTTGGCTTGACAGCGGGCAACGCTGCGCGCTTGAAGGCGCCGCGGCACATTCGTGCCCAACCAGGCGGACAAATATTCCATATGGCCAATAGCAGCATGGCAAGACGGCCTACCGGCGGTCTGGTCGAGAATATCAAGACGGTCGTTTACGCGGTCCTGATCGCGCTGGCGGTTCGGACAGTTGCGTTTGAGCCGTTCACCATTCCATCCGGATCGATGGAGCCCACGCTTCTGGTCGGCGATTATCTGTTCGTGTCGAAATACAGCTACGGCTATTCGCGCTATTCAATGCCGTTATCGCCGCCTTTGTTTTCGGGGCGGATTTTCGGCAGCATGCCTAAACGCGGCGACGTGGTGGTGTTCAAGTTGCCACGAGACAATTCGACCGACTACATCAAGCGCATCGTCGGCTTGCCGGGCGATAAGGTGCAAATGCAGGGCGGCCAGCTGTTTATCAACCGCAAGCAGGTGGCGCGCCGGCCGAGCGGGGAATATCTCACCAGTGAGTCCGCGATATCGATTGCGGTGAAACGCTACAATGAAACCTTGCCCCTCGAAGGCAGCCCGGCTGGGCGTGAACACACGATCCAGAAAATGTATGAACGCGGTGGCCTGAACGACACGATCGAGTTCGACGTGCCTCAGGGGCATTTTTTCGCGATGGGCGATAACCGCGATAATTCATCCGATAGTCGCGATCCTGGCGGCGGCGTTGGGTTCGTGCCGATCGAAAATCTGGTCGGTCGGGCAGAATTCGTCTGGCTGTCGATAGACCTTACCTCGCCGTGGTGGCAGGTTTGGGAATGGCCGTTCGAAATTCGCTGGTCACGCCTGTTCACGGGTATCAGGTGATCGTTCCCGCCGAAGCCTCCGCTGAAGCTATTCTTGGCCACCATTTTGTCCGTCCGGAGTTGCTCCGCGAAGCCTTGACCCACCGATCCGCATCCACAGTGGGTGGACGCCGTACCCCGGCAGTTGCTTCAAACGAACGGCTTGAATTCATCGGGGACCGGGTTCTTGGCCTGTTGGTCGCGGAATGGTTGGCGGAAAGGTTTCCGGGCGAGCAGGAAGGTGCGTTGGGGCGGCGGTTGGGATTGCTGGTGTCCCAGCCGGTGCTTGCCGAAATCGCCGAGGCTGAGGGGCTATCGGCCGTGCTCAATGTGTCGGCAGGCGAGGCCCGTGCCGGGGTTCGCAAGCTCGCGACCGTGTTGGCGGATGCGACCGAGGCGATGATCGGCGCACTCTACCTTGATGGCGGGATTGCGGTGGCGCGGGATTTCGTCCGCCGTGCGTTTTTGTCGGCTATGGAAGGCCAGAAGCGGCCGCCCAAGGATGCCAAGACCGCGTTGCAGGAATGGGCGCAGGGGCGCGGCTTTCCGCTGCCCAATTATGTCGTGCTAACCCGCGATGGTCCGCCGCACGCGCCAAATTTCGTGATTTCTGTTACTGTCGCCGAGAAGACGGCGCAAGGTGTTGCAGGCACCAAGCGGGCTGCTGAGATGATGGCGGCCGTTGATCTGCTGGGAAAATTGAAACTATGACCACACGCTGCGGCTTCGTCGCCCTGGTTGGCGCCCCGAATGCCGGTAAATCCACCTTGCTAAACCGGTTGACCGGGACAAAACTGTCAATTGTGTCACCGAAAGCGCAGACTACGCGCTTCCGCGTGCTCGGCATTACCATGCACAACGACGCACAGTTGCTGCTTGTCGACACACCCGGCATCTTCACGCCACGCCGCAAGCTCGACCGCGCCATGGTCGCCGCCGCCTGGACCGGGGCGCAGGATGCCGACATGGTGCTGCTATTGGTAGACTCGAAAGCTGGGTTCACCGCCGGCGTGCGGTCAGTGGTTGAGGGGTTGAAAGGCGGTGGGCGGCGGCTTTGGCTGGTGCTCAACAAGTCCGACCTGGTGCCGCCGGCCCGGCTGCTGCCGCTGGTCGCCGCGCTGAATGCGGAACTGAGTTTCGAGGAAACCTTCATGGTGTCGGCCAGCAATGGCGATGGCGTAAAGCCGATGCTCGACGCGCTGGCGGCCGCGGTGCCGGAGGGGCCTTACCTGTATCCCGAGGACGATTTGACCGATCTGCCTGACAGGTTGCTGGCGGCCGAGTTGGTGCGTGAACAGATTTTCCTGCAAATTCATGAGGAAGTGCCGTACGCCTGCACGGTCGAAACCGAGTCTTTCAAGGAGTTGAAGGATGGCTCGGTGCGGATCGAGACCACGGTTTATGTCGGCCGCAGCGGGCATAAGGCGATCCTGATCGGCGCTGGCGGCCAGCGCATTCGCGAAATCGGTGCCAAGGCACGCGCGCAATTATCGGGCCTGCTGGAGCGCAACGTGCATTTGTTCCTCAATGTGAAGGAACGTGCGGGCTGGGATGAGGAAGGCGCGCGGTTGCGGGCAATCGGGTTGGAAGATCCTGCATGACTCCGGATTGGGTCCTGTGGGCGCATGAAATCCAGGCAGCGGCGCAAAACGGTCTGGTGTTCGCACAAAACCATTATGATCAGGAACGCTATGCGCAGTTGCAGCGCCTGGCAGTCCGGATGATGGCTGCCCGCAGTGATACGGCTGTAACCCGGATCGCGGATCTGTTTGCTGGCGAACGGGGCTATGCCACCCCGAAATCGGGCGTTCGCGGTGCGGCTTTCCGCGATGGCAAGCTGTTGCTGGTGCGCGAGATCGCCGATGGCGGCCGCTGGACCTTGCCAGGTGGCTGGGCCGATGTCGGGCTATCGCCGGCGCAAAATGTGGTCAAGGAGTTTCGCGAGGAAACCGGCTTCATCGTCACACCGCGCAAGTTGGTCGGCGTGCTCGATAATAACCGCCAGGGCCATCCGCCGGCGCCTTTCCACATCTATGTCCATTATTTTCTGTGCGACATCGTCGGCGGCGAAGCGACATTGTCGTCGGAAACCAGTGAAATTGCGTTCTTCGCCGAGGATGCGCTGCCGGACGATCTGTCGCATGATCGGGTTACGCGCGGGCAGTTACTGCGGATGTTCGCACATCAGCGGGATGATGGGTTGGCGACGGATTTTGATTGACGGAATTGTGCGAGGTATCGCCGTTGCGGCATGGCGTGTTCGATGAAGCTGCGCCACGCCAAGGTTTAGTGCTAGATTTCGCACTATGAGCCCGTCCGTTAATATTTTGACGCCAAATGCGGCTAGCCATCTCGCCGACTTCAAGCGCTCGGCGGCCAATGCTGTTCCTGGGGTGGAAAAGGTGATCCTGTTCGGTTCGCAGGCACGCGGCCAGATGCGCGACGATAGCGACTACGACGTTGCGGTGATTGTTCGGGATATGGCGGATCGTCGGCATGTGCGCCGGATTCTGTCTGATTTGGCATACGAGCACGTCCTGCATGGCGTGTTTATTCGCCCGATCCCGCTATCTCCAGATTATCTTGCACCAACTGCCGGCCGTGCCACTGAATTGGCCGATGAAATCGCCAGGGATGGGGTCGAAATCCGGTGACGGGCGATTCCGATCGTGCCTTGGTGTCCTGGTCAAAGGCCAATTCCCACCTGACCGAGGCCATCGCGCAGGACTACGATGCCTCGCCAATGGCGGTCATTCATTCCAGTTACTATGCCATGTTCCATGCCGCGCGGGCTGCCTTGTTTAAGACCGGAGGGCAAGCACCCAAGCGCCATGATGTTGTAATCCAGCAATTTGGACTCTTGGTGCGTGACTTTGATGATGCGATCAGGCTAGCGGGCAAGGCATTCAACGCCGTGAAGGATGAACGCACTGCAGCCGATTATGATGAAACCGTTTTGCCTTCCCCGGAGGACGCACGAGAAGCGCTCCAGGCTGCAATAGCGTTTTTGACGATTTGTGCAGGGCGGTTTGGTTTTGGAACGCCGATGGCGACGAGACGGTGAGGATGGCACAGCCTTCTCCCCGTAACCCTCATCCATTTCTGTTACCATAACATGGACTGGGAAGCCCCAGGCATCGTGCTTGAAACCCGCCCATTTGGCGAAAGCGACGCGATTGCGACGGTGATGACGGCTGAACACGGCGCGCATCGTGGCCTCGCGCGCGGGGCACAGTCGCGTCAGGCCGCCCTTTGGCAGGTCGGAAATTTACTGCAATTACGATGGATTGGCCGGTTATCTGATCAGCTTGGGCATTTTTCCGCCGAACCGGTGCATGCAACGGCGGGCTTTGTGATGGATGATCGGCTGGCGCTCGCCATGCTCACATCGTGCTGCGCGGTTGCCGCCGGCGCTTTACCGGAACGGGAAGCACACCCGGGGGTGTTCGACGGATTGTTGCGCCTGCTCACAATGCTGCCGCAAGGATCGCGGCAACTCGGCGCGCTGATTGCCTGGGAAGCGGAATTGCTCGCAGCCCTCGGCTACGGCCTGGATTTGTCGTCCTGCGCGGTAACCGGCGCCACCGACGATCTGGCTTTTGTGTCACCACGCAGCGGCCGGGCGGTCAGCCAGGCCGCCTCCGGGCAATGGCGCGAACGGCTATTACCCCTGCCGCGCCTGCTGCGGCCGGGGTTGCGGGCGAATGCGGAAGAAGACGACCCTGTGCAGTGGCGCGACGGTTTGCGCCTCACCGGGCATTTCCTCGCCCGTGACGCATTTGGCCTGCGACATCTGCCGTTGCCGTCCCCCCGTCTGGCACTGTACGAGCTAGTCGCTGCCCTCACGGAGAACCAAATCGGATGATGCCTGACGACCTGCCCGGACATATCGAGGAACAGCGCCTCGCCGACGCGCTAAGCGAGCGTTACCTCGCCTACGCGATGTCCACCATCATGTCGCGGTCCTTGCCCGATGTGCGCGATGGGCTGAAGCCGGTGCATCGGCGGCTGGTCTATGCGATGCACCAACTGCGCCTGGACCCGACCTCGGGCTTCAAGAAATGCGCCCGCATCGTCGGCGATGTGATGGGCAAGTTCCATCCGCATGGCGATGCCAGCATTTACGACGCCATGGTTCGGATGGCGCAGGAATTCGCCGCCCGCTTCCCGCTGGTCGAAGGCCAGGGCAATTTCGGCAACATCGACGGCGATAACGCCGCGGCCATGCGCTACACCGAGGCGCGGCTTACCGAAATCGCCCAGGCGATGCTCGAAGGTATCGACCAGGACGCGGTGGATTTCCGCCCGACCTATGATGGCGAGGAACATGAACCGCTGGTCCTGCCAGGGGCGTTTCCCAATCTGCTCGCCAATGGCGCGGCTGGCATCGCGGTTGGCATGGCGACATCCATCCCGCCACATAATGCCGGTGAGGTCTGTGCCGCGGCGATCCATCTACTCGCCCACCCGGACGCCGGCACCGAAGCGTTGCTCGCCCACATGCCGGGCCCAGATTTCCCCACCGGGGGCACCTTAGTGGAAGACAAATCCGCCATTCTGCAAGCTTACGAAACCGGTCGTGGTGGTTTCCGGCTGCGCGCCAAGTGGGAGATCGAGCGGGGCCGGCTGGGAAGTTGGGTCATCGTGGTCACCGAAATTCCGTTCCAGGTTCAGAAATCCCGGCTGATCGAGCAGATCGCGCAATTGCTCGAAGAAAAGAAGCTGCCGCTGCTCGGCGATATCCGCGACGAATCGGCCGAAACCGTGCGGCTGGTGTTCGAGCCGAAGACGCGCGGTGTGGAGCCTGACGTGCTGATGGCGACCTTGTTCCGCGCCACCCAGCTTGAAACCCGCTTCCCGCTCAACATGAACGTGCTCACCGCCGATCGCACCCCGATGGTCTTGGGATTGAAGCAGGTGCTGCGGCAATGGCTCGACCATCGCGAAGTGGTGCTGCGTCGGCGGAGTGAGCACCGGCTGGCCGCGATCGATCGGCGGATCGAAATTCTTGACGGGTTTCTCGCGGTTTACCTCAATATAGATGAGGTGATCCGCATCATCCGGAACGAGGACGAGCCCAAAGTCGTTCTAATGAAAAGCTTAGAACTCAGTGAGTTGCAGGCCGAGGCTGTTCTGAACATGCGACTGCGCAGCTTGCGCAAGCTGGAAGAAATAGAAATTCGCAAAGAACATAAACTGCTCTCTGGGGAGCGCAAAAATCTCCATGCGCTGCTCGCCGATATCGGCAAACGCTGGCAGCGGATTTCGGCCGAGCTTGCAACCATGCGCACCAAGTTTGGCGACGGGCTGCTTGGCACCCGTCGGACCCGGCTGGCAGAGGCGCCGACCGAGGTGGCGATTGCCACCGAAGCCTTCGTTGAGCGCGAACCGATCACCGTCATTCTGTCCGACAAAGGCTGGATCCGGGCGATGAAGGGCCATCTGGCGCCGGATGCCGACCTCAAATTCAAGGACGGTGACAAACTACGGCTGATGGTGACCTGCGAAACAACCGATCGGCTGTGCCTGTTCGCCACCAATGGCCGGGCCTACACGCTCAAAGCCGATGAATTGCCGCGCGGCCGGGGTGACGGCCAGCCGGTCCGGCTGCTGGGCGAACTGACCAACGAAGACGATGTCACCGCGCTATTTATCTGGCGCGAGGCGAGCCGCTATCTGGTGGCAACCAATTCGGGGCGTGGCTTTATCGCCAAGGCCGAGGATTTGCAGGCCGAAAAGCGCACTGGCAAGCAAGTTCTCAACCTCAAGCCCGGCGAAGAAGCGTCCTTCTGCATCGCGGTGGCGGGCGACCATGTCGCGACGATCGGCGATAACAAAAAGTTGCTGGTGTTCCCGCTGGCGCAAATCCCTGAAATGACCCGCGGCGCCGGGGTAATCCTGCAGAAATTCAAGGATGGCGGCATGCGGGACGTGAAGATGTTCGTCGCCGCTGACGGCCTGACCTGGCGATTGGGGGAAAAGACCCGGACCGAAACCGATTTGCGGCCTTGGCTTGGGGAACGGGCGGGCGCTGGGCGGTTGCCGCCGAATGGGTTTCCTAAGTCTGGAAAGTTCGGGTGAGGGGCGCGTTCCAGGACGATCAGCTGAGCCGCGGACATAGTGCCCAGGGGGCCGAGCCCGTCGTCGTTAGCGCCGGCCGAGATCATTCTCCTATCAATTTCATGGCCGCACCGGGACCATCGCGGATTATCTGTCGCGCCATCTGACGACCGGGTTACTGATTATGGAGGACAGTATTATTTTGGCTGAGCATTACCCAATGCGGCCGCAGCGATCAGGACCGGTTTGTGTCCTATGGGCTCGCGCGCCTGATCGATCAGATTGCGTGGCCTGACGGGGCAAGGGCCGATGGACGATTGCTAACCCTCAAACGCTGGCGACGCCAAGGGCGCGGGCCATCACCACAACCGAATGCACCGCTTTGCGCCCGCCGAGATCGTTGATTTGATGCCGGCACGATGTGCCGTCGGCGATGATGATATCGTCCGCACCGGCGGCGCGGACCGCTGGTAGCAAGCTGGCTTCGGCCATGGCGCGGGAGGCGTGCTGGCTTTCGGACTGATAGCCAAAACTGCCAGCCATGCCGCAGCAGGATGATGCGATGGGCTTTGCATCCAGTCCGGGTATTTGCCGGAGGGCAGCGAGGCCGGGCACGAAGGCGCCGAAGCTTTTTTGATGGCAATGGCCGTGGACATGGGCGGTTGCCGCCAAAGTTTGATAGGGCAGGGCAGGCTTGGTTTTGGCGAGATATTCGCCCAGCAACATCGCCCGATCCGCCAGTTTCTGTGCCTCAGATCCCGGCAGCAAAGAAGGAAACTCGTCCTTCAGGGTGAACAGGCACGATGGCTCCAGCCCGATCACCGGGGCATCCCCTTGCAACGCGGCGAGCATCCTTTGGGCTTCAACGCGCGCCCGATCCACCATGCGGGTGGCTAGGTAGGTGCGGCCGCAACAAACCGGCCTGCCGTCGCCTTTTGCGACGCCGACGCGCAATCCGGCGGCGTGCAATACCTTCAGGCCGGACCGCAGGTTTTCCGGCTCGAAGGCGCGGTTGAAGGTGTCGGCAAGCAACAGCA
>JACMOQ010000214.1 GCA_014377905.1 Acetobacteraceae bacterium
AAACAGGCTGGCGATCAGCGCGGTGCCGGCGGCGAGGCCATTCATGCCGTCCATGAAATTCACCGCGTTGGTGGCAAATACCAGCCACAGCATGGTGACAGCCATCCCCCACGGCCCGACATCGATGCTGCCCAACCACGGCAGATGAAACACCTGAATATAAAGCCCGCTGCCCACGGCCAAGGACGCGGCGAATAATTGGGCCGCAAGCTTGGCGGCGGCTGGCCAGTTCCACAGATCATCGGCGAAAGACACCATTGCGACGGCCGTTGCGCCAACGATCACGCCTGGCGGCGCGGCGACCGGCAGCAAGACAACCCCGAGTATGAACGCCGCAACGATCCCCACCCCGCCGGCTTTTGGAATGGGGCTGCGATGGAGTTTGCGCGGATCGGGCTGGTCCATCAGCCCGACCGCAATCATGCCGCGCACCGCGGTCGCCGAGACCAGCGCCAGCGTGAAAAGCATCAGCGCCTCAGTCATTCTGGCGCGAGCCGATACAACCCAACCTCCCGCGTTGTCCGATCCTCCAACTCGGTAGTGGTCGGCACCACGTAGCGGGCGAAGCCGACCATGCCGGTTTTGGGCAGATAGAGGCGGCCGGGGTCGGCGATCCAGACTTCTGACGTACGGGCCATCGTCCGCAACCAGGGGAGGATATGGGCGGTCATCGGCGCCTCGTAGCAAATGTCGCCGCACAAGATCAGGTCCCAGGCGCTTGTGCGACTGACGACATCGCCCAAAGCGGTGATGACGGCATTGTTGAGTGCAGCGTTGAGGGTAATCGCGGTGAGCGCCATTTTATCGATCTCGGCCGCTTCAACCGATGCGGCACCTGCCATCGCGCAGGCGATGGCGGCCAACCCGCCGCCGGCGGCGAAATCCAGCACGCGCTTGCCGGCGATTTGGGCTTGATTGTCCAGCACATACCGCGCCAAGGCCTGACTCCCGGGCCAAGCGAAGGCCCAGAACGGCGGCGCGATGTCGCGTTGGGCCAGCCAATCCTCGGTTGCCTGCCAGATCGGGGTGATTTCGGTCGCCAGATGCAAGGCGATTTCCGGCACCAGCGGCGCGTGGGCAATCGCGGTATGGGCGCGCAGGAAGGCCTCGGTCACAGTTGGCCGAGCAGGATCGCGAGGCCAATGGCCGCACCGGTTGCGCGATTGAGCTTGAACAGGCGGAGGCAGAGGCGGGGATCGTTGATGTCGAGGGCTACGACCTGCCAGACCAGCAATCCGGCTGGCAGTAGCAAACCGACGTAAAACCACAGGCCCAACCCCGCCATCGTCCCCGCCGCGGCAAGCAGCACTATTGTCCCAGTGTAGCAGGCAGTCAGGAATGGCTTGGTGCTTGTGGCGAACAGCCGGGCGGTGGATCGGACGCCGACCAGGGCATCATCCTCGCGGTCCTGATGCGCGTAGATCGTATCGTAGCCCAAAATCCAAACAATCGCCGCCGCAAATAAGACCAGCGCCGCGTCATCGATTCGCCCGGTGGCGGCGGCATAGCCCATCGGCGCACCCCATCCGAAAGTGAAACCGAGCATCAATTGCGGCCACCACGTCACCCGCTTGGCGAGCGGATAGGTCACCACCAGCACCAGCGATGCCATGCCAAGCCACTGTGCCAAAACATTTAATTGCAGCAGAATTCCCAGCCCGATGGCCAGCAGCCCAGCGAGGAACACTGCAGCGTGTCGCATCCGCAGCGCACCTGACGCCAGTGGCCGCCCGGCGGTGCGGGACACCTTGCGGTCCAATTCGCGGTCCCACATGTCGTTGACCACACACCCCGCGCCGCGCATCACAAAGCTGCCGGTCAGAAACAGCAGCACCAACCAGGCGCTGCCACCCGCCAGCAAAATCGACCACAAGCCCGGCATGAACAGCAGCCAACCGCCGATCGGCCGGTCGAGCCGGGCCAGTAACGCATAGGGCACGGCGCCGGCGGGCAATCGGCCAACCCAGCCGCCGGTGGATATATCGGTATGGGACGTCATGTCTGTTACTGTGCCCGCTGCCATGCATCCGTCAAACCCCGACCATCTCCCGCGCCTGTTCGTTGCCGATGATCTTGCGATCAACGCACCGATCAGCCTGACTCCAGCGCAAACCCATTACCTCGCCCGCGTCATGCGGCGTGGGCTGGGGGACGCGGTTCGCCTGTTCAACGGGCGCGACGGGGAAATGCTGGCCCGCCTGACCGACATCACCCGCAACTCTGCCCTGTGTGTGCCCGAAGTGCTGTTGCGGCCCCAGGAACCCGAGCCGGATTTGTGGCTCGCCTTCGCCCCACTGAAGCGCGAGGCAACCGAGATGGTGGTCGAAAAAGCCACCGAACTCGGCGCCACGCGGCTGATCCCGGTGTTAACGGCACGCGGCGTCAGCCAGCGCATCAATGCCGAACGCTGGCAGGCCATCGCCATCGAGGCTGCCGAGCAATCGGAACGGCTGAGCTTGCCCGATATTGCCGAGCCAGTGAAATTGCCTGCGTTACTTGCCTCTTGGCCCGTCGATCGTCCGCTGTTTGCGGCAATTGAACGAACCAGCGCATCGCCGATCACAGCCCAGGCCGGCCCCGCCGGCCTGCTGATTGGCCCGGAAGGTGGCTTCGCGCCAGATGAACTTGAATTCATGCGGCGGCATCCCTTTGTCATACCGGCCTCCCTCGGTCCGCGTATCCTGCGGGCGGAAACGGCTGCAATCGTCGGGCTGGCGCTTTTGCAAGCGCGCAATGGCGGCTAAGACACACTTTAAACCTCGGCCGCCGTGCCCGAACTGAACGGAAACCTCCATGTCCAATCCCGGAGACGCTGACGCGACGCCGATTACCTCGGTGCGTCAATTGGCCGACCATATCGCCGTCGGCGGCAAGCCTGCCGCGCACTGGACGATCGGCACCGAACACGAAAAATTTGGCTTCCGACCCGATTTCAGCACCCCTGGCTATGAACCCGCCGGCATCCGCGCCATCCTCGAACACATGGCGCCGAATGGCTGGGAGCCGATTCTGGATCGCGGCAACCCGATCGGGCTGACCGGGCGCGGCAGTGCCTCGATCTCGCTCGAACCGGCCGGACAGTTGGAGTTGTCGGGTGGCCTGATGCCTGACCTTCACGCCACGCACGCCGAGTTTCAGGAGCATTTCGCCGAGGTTCACGCGGCCGCCGACCCACTGGGCATCGGTTTCGCCCCGCTCGGCTTCCATCCGCTCCACACCCGCGCCGAAATGCCGTGGATGCCAAAAGGCCGCTACGCCATCATGAAGCGCTATATGCCGCTGGTCGGCAGCATGGGGTTGGATATGATGACGCGGACTTGCACGGTGCAGGTCAATCTCGACTACGCCGACGAAGCCGACATGGCGAAGAAATTGCGGGTGTCGCTTGCCCTGCAGCCGCTGGCGACAGCGTTGTTCGCCAATTCGCCGTTCTACGAAGGCAAGCCGAATGGCTTCCTGTCCTACCGCGCCCATGTCTGGACCGATACTGACAACCAGCGCTCTGGCATCCCGCCCGTGTTCTTCAAGGAAGATTTCGGCTTTGAGCGCTATGTCGAATGGCTGCTCGACGTGCCGATGTATTTCGTCAGCCGCAATAATCGCTACATCGATGTGGCAGGCCAGTCGT
Organism: Acetobacteraceae bacterium; assembly: GCA_014377905.1. Classification (GTDB taxonomy): domain Bacteria; phylum Pseudomonadota; class Alphaproteobacteria; order Acetobacterales; family Acetobacteraceae; genus CAITOL01. The sequence continues at coordinate 3,629 of JACMOQ010000214.1, forward strand.
TCCGCGATTTCATGGCCGGCAATTTGGGCAATTCCGAAGCCGGGAAAGCAACGGTGGGCGATTTCGCCGACCACATGACCACCGCCTTCACCGATGTCCGGGTCAAGCGCTTCATCGAAATGCGCGGCGCCGATGCTGGCAGCCCTGAAATGATGGTGGCGCAATCGGCACTTTGGGTCGGGCTGCTTTACGACAGCGCAGCCCTCGCCGCCGCCGACGCGCTGGTGCGCACAGCCCCTTGGGAAGACTATCTTGCGCTGCGCGGGGCAGTGCCACGCCTCGGCCTTAACGCGCCGTGGGGCGAAGGCGTGTTGCGCGATCTCGCCCGCGATGTGGTGGCAATCGCCCGCGATGGCTTGCGCGCCCGCGGACGCCGCAATGCCGATGGCCAAGACGAGACCCGTCATCTTGCGCCACTTGAGCCGATTGTGGCCGGCAGCCCGACCCAGGCCGAACACTGGCTGGCGCGCTATCATGGGGCTTGGAAGGGCGATGTCACGCAGATTTTCGCCGAGGCAGCGGTATAAACGGCAAGTCAGCGCCTTCTTTTTGTGAACAAAAAGACGAAAAAAAACTTCATCCATTTCTTGCCGCACGCCCCTCGGTGCGGAAGATGGGCGGGGTGAGGCCTGTCAAAACCCAATTAATATTTCGATATCGTAACAAATAGATCGCAATGCGGCGCGGCAGGTTAAACATAGACCATCCGCCCCCCCGGCCCAACCACCAGCCCAGCCTCAACCATCACTGGCGCTGCCCTTGGCACCTGCCAAATCGTCCGAGCCTTGCGAACCTGGCGCCCCGCCACCCCAACCCCCAGCATCCGGCACAGCGGGCGCAGTATCCGCCCAGCCTGCGGAACGGCTGCCAAAAACTCTACGCACTCCGCCTGCGACAGCAGATGCTCCAACTGCGATCCGAACGCCCCCGCCTCCCGCACAGCCACCACGAGCCAGGCCGGCGATGTCGGAAATACTGATTTCTGGCGGATCGATGTCCGCGCTTCGCCCGCGCGGGACTTGCGTGGTTTGGGCAACATCCCCGCCCGCCACAACGCAATCAACCGCTCCAGCCGCATGCGCATCCGCGCAATCCGCCCCCACACCGCCACCAGCAGCACCGTCAGATCCCGCTCACGCGCCGCCACCACCGCAATCGCGGCTTGTAGGTCGGAGAGGATGGCGGTGAAATTCTTCATAACTTTAACTAACACAACAGCATGAAAAATGTC
>JACMOQ010000215.1 GCA_014377905.1 Acetobacteraceae bacterium
AATGGGTGATGCAGTGCGGCTCAAGGCCAGCCATCTCTAGCCGCGCCGAGACGGGCAGGCTGATATAGGCGTCATGCAGGATGAGCCGTGTCGCGTAGCCGATTCCGTCGAGTTGCACCTGCAAATACTGGAACGAAGCGAGTTCCTCGACCGACCCGGAGAGCTTGATGCGCTTGGCGAACTCTTCGACATGTCGCATCAGCCGCCCAGAATCAACGGCGGCAGTGAGATCGGCAGACGGTAAAGATGTCATCGCGTGATTTCCCGGGCTTTGCATCGATGCTCGCAGCCCAGCCTCGCCCCCGCAAGTGCCAGCCCCTATGCGAACGTGAACCCAGCCGGCAAATAACCACCGATCGTTCTGGCTTTGCTTTTCGCCGCACCGAATTTGCCGTATGTTGGCGTCCCGTAGGGGATTCGAACCCCTGTTAGCGCCGTGAGAGGGCGCCGTCCTAGGCCTCTAGACGAACGGGACAGCTTTAGGCCAGGGCGCGGGTTCTAGGCGGTCCGGCGGCTGGCTTCAAGGGGCAAAACGCACTCAGGCCGGATCGGCGCCGACCCGGACCAGCATCTTGCCGAAATTGCCGCCCTGCAACAGCATGCAGAACGCCTCGGCGGCGTTGTCCAGGCCGTCGATGACGGTTTCGCGGTAATGCAACGACCCGTCCTTGACCCAAGGGGCCGCCAGCGCCCGCCATTCGGCGAAACGTTCCGGCTTGTCGGACACGATCAGCCCCTCGATCCGCAAGCGCCGGCCGACGACGGTGCCGAGATTGGGGCCCGGCGGTGGGCTGGGGTCGCTGTATTGCGCGACCATCCCGCACATGATCATGCGGCCGAACGGGTTGAGCAGCGGCCAGACGCTTTCCTGCACGGTGCCGCCAACGTTCTCGAAATAGACGTCGATGCCGTTCGGGCAGGCATCGGCCAACTGCATCGCCAGATCGGCGCTGCGATGGTCAATGCAGCCATCAAAGCCCAATACTTCCTGCACAAACAGAGATTTATCCGGCCCGCCGGCAATGCCGATCACCCGCGCCCCTGCCCGCTTGGCCAGCTGGCCGGCAACCGATCCAACCGCACCGGAGGCCGCCGAGATCACCACGGTTTCACCGGCGCGGACCTGGCCGATATCCTTCATCCCGGAATAGGCGGTGGTGCCGGGCATGCCAAGCACGCCGAGATAGGCACCCAACGGCGTGCCGTCGCGATCATGCCTGGTAAGGCTGGACGCCTGCGACACCGTGTGAGTCTGCCAGCCGCGGGCACCGGAGGCGATGTCACCGGGCTTGAAGGCAGGATCGCCGGAAGCCACGACTTCGCCGATGGTTTCGCCGGTCATGACCTCGCCAATCTGGACTGGCGGGGCGTAGGATTTGCGATCGGCGATGCGGCCGCGCTGATAGGGGTCGATCGACAGAAAGATTGCGCGGGTGACGACCTCGCCCGGGCCGGGAGTCGGGACGTCGTCTTCGATGATCGCGAAGTCGGCGATATCCGGCTCAGCGGTTGGGCGGTTACGCAGCACAACACTGCGACGGGGGGAATTGGACATCAGGCGGCCTCCGCTTTCAAAACGATACGTCCGGTGACGCGGCCGTCGCGCAGCCGCATCAGCGCGGCGTCGGCTTGGTTTTGCGGCACAATGGTGACCGGCAGGGCTTCGAGGGTGCCCGCCTGGGCGAGCGCCACCAGTTCGCGCAATTCCTTGGGATTGCCGACATAGCTGCCCTGAATGGTCAGCGCGCGCATCGCCATTAGTGGCAGCGGCAAGTTGAGTTCGCCACCGAACAGCCCGACCTGGATAAGCTTGCCGCCCTTGCCCAAGGTGGCGAACGCAAGGCGGGCGGTCGCGGTGCCGTTCACCAGATCGACGATATTCATCGGCGGTCCGCCACAGGCGTCGACCAGTAATTTGGCAGCGTCCGGCGAGGCACCATCGACGGTTGCCGTGGCACCAGCGGTGATCGCGGCGGCGCGCTTTTCGGCATTGATATCGATGGAAACGATGTTCTTGTGGCCCATCGCCTTCAGCACCGCGATGGCGTTGAGCCCGAGGCCGCCAGCGCCGACCAGCACGATCGCCTCATCGGCATCGACCGGTCCGAGCTTCCTGATCGCGGAAAACACGGTGATGCCTGAACACGCATAGGTTGCGGCAACCGCGGGGTCCAAGGTGCCGGGATCGACCAAATGCCCAGAATGGGCGGCAATGACATGGGTGCCGTAGCCGCCGTTCTGATAGACGCCGAGGCTGCGCCCGGTGGCGCACATATTATCTTCCTCGGCGAGGCATTTCTTGCAGGTGCCGCAGCCCACCCAGGGGAAAACGATGCGAATGTCGCCGACTTTCACCCCACTTGCGTCGGGGCCGAGTTTGACCACGCGGCCGACGATTTCATGGCCCATGGCGAGCGGCAGTTTCAGACCACGATCCTTCATGCTCATCACCCGGCCACCGCCGAGGTCATAGCGGCCTTCCCAGATATGGAGGTCTGAATGGCAGACCCCGCAATAAGTGGTTTCGAGCAGTATCTGCTTACCGGTCGGCTCCGGTGTGGGAAGCTCGATTTCCTGAAGTGGCTTTTCGTTCTCAACAACGGCCCAGGCGCGCATGGTGATAACTCCAATGGATAAAAGTTCTTTGCTTCTTTTTTCAAAAAAGAAGCGCTTGCTTACTTGTTGACAACACGTATCGGGCTGCCGCCAAGCCAAGCTATAAGATTCTCCACCGAAGCCCGATAAAGCGCCGGCATGTTATCCGACGTCACATACCCAAGATGCGGCGACAGCAGCGAATTGCGGGTGGACCGCAGCGGATGATCGACCGCCAAGGGTTCGCTATCATAGACATCAATCGCGGCGCGGATTTTCCCAGCGTTGAGCGCTGCCACCAGCGCCACCGTATCTACATGCGGCCCGCGGGAGGTATTGATCAGCAGCGCGCCCGGCTTCATCAGCGCGATATCAGCGCCAGCCATGATGTGGCGGGTGCGATCGGACAGCACCAGATGGATGCTGATGACATCGGACTGGCCCAGCAGGGCGGCTTTATCGACGCGCGTCACGCCGATTTCAGCGGCCCGTACTTCGGTGAGGTTTTGGCTCCAGGCGATAACTTTCATCTCGAGCGCCTGGGCATAGCGGGCAACGCGGGCGCCGATATTGCCGAGGCCGATCAGCCCCAGAGTTTTACCGGCGATTTCCATGCCCGGTGGGACATTTTGCTGGAAGCGTCCGGCACGCATTTCGGTATCACCGGCAACCAAATGGCGGGCCGACGCCAGCATCAACCCCAACGCGAGTTCGGCGGTGGCGTGCGACGATGGGGTGCCGGTGGTGTTGCACACGGTGATGCCGGCGGCGGAGCAGGCGGGGATATCAACGGCGGCGTTGCGGGCGCCGGTGAAGCTCAGCAGTTTGAGGCGCGGCAACTTGCTGATAACGTCCGCATGGAGGCGGGTGCGTTCGCGCATCGCCAGCACAACACCGAAATCCTGCAACGCCGCAATTGTGGCGGCGGAGGACGCAAAGGCGTCGCGGAAAAACACAATTTCGGCCTTGGCGCGGACGGCCGACCAATCGGCGGCGGCCTCGGCGATGCCCTGCCAGTCATCGAGTACCGCTATTCGTGTCATTTCCATTCCCATATTCGTGCCGTCAGTGACCTTCGTCAGTTTGCGCCATCGGCGCCGGCTTGGCCAGCAGCAACGTGTGGTTATAGGCAAGCGTAATCTTCTGCTGCTGGACTAGGTGCGCCACCCGGCCAGGAACGACGACGTCAGCAACCCTACAACTAAGGCCCCTGACGCGGCCCACATCAACCTATGGCGCTGCTCGTCTTGCTTTCGCACCGAGCCGATCAGGCCGGAGGATCGTGTTGCCACGGTGGTGGATGCGGCGGTCGCGATCTTCCTGCGCTTTTATGGCGCCACGCAGGAAGGGTCGCGGTCAAAAATCAGGGCTTGGGAGTTACCGGCGCCGCAGCGGGCTTCTTTGCGGCGGGCTTTTTTGCCGATGCGGCCTTGACCTCATCGATGGTGACATAGCCCTTTTTGTCTTTGTCCATCGCCGCGAAGTCACGCGTAACAGCGGTCCATTTGGCGGTCATAGCCTGGGCTTTGGTCAGCTTACCGTCATGGCTGGTATTGGCTTTTTCGAAGCGTTGCTCAACCGTGAGCGCGGGCGCCTTGGGCTTGGCAACCACTTTGGGGGCGGGTGTTGCCGGGGTGGCGGGCGTTGCCGGGGTGGCTGGCGCGCTCGGGGATGACAGTGGCGATGAAATCACCGGGGTGGGCGTTTGCGCCAGGGCGGCGGTGGTGAACAGTACGGAAGCAGCCAGAATGGCGAGGCGCATAATTCGATTTCCTTTCGCGAGTCGTTGAAGTTTACGCCTCATCGCCATGCTTGTCGCGTGACCTCCGCGTTACGCGACCACATCACGCAAAATAGCCAGGGCGGTGTTAATATCGGCGGCGCTGATATCGAGATGGGTGCAGGCCCGCACCCGATACTGCCCGGTTGTGGACAACGCCAAACCGTGGCGGCGCGCCTTGTCGGCCAAGGCCCCAGCTGTCATGCCGGTGGCGGTGCAATCGAAAAACACCAGATTGGTGGCCGCATCTTCCGGAATGAGCCCCGGAATTTGCCCGAGGCCGCGCACCAGCGCGCGGGCATTGGTGTGATCCTCCGCAAGCCGGTCGATATTATGGTCGAGCGCGTACAGACACGCGGCCGCGATAATGCCGGACTGGCGCATCGACCCGCCCAGCCGCTGCTTCCAGCGCCACGCCGCCCCGATGAAGTCATGGCTGCCGCACAACACCGCACCCAACGGCGTGCCAAGGCCCTTGGTAAAATCGAGCCAGAGCGAGTCGTAGGATTTCACCATCTCGGCGACCGGAATGCCGGACGCCACCACAGCATTCATCAATCGCGCGCCGCCCATATGGGCCGCCATGCCGGCCCCATGAGCAACCGCTGCGACCTCGTCCAACTGCGCTTGCGGCCACACCACGCCGCCGCCGCTATTGGCGGTCTGTTCGACCTCCATCAAAGTTTGTGGGGGCGAGTAACGCGACTTCGACCGCAGGCCGTCGCGCAACGTGTCCGCGCTGAACAGGCCTTTGTCGCCGCGCAGCCCGGTGATCTGGGCGCCGGTCAACGCTGCTGCCCCGCCGCCCTCGCTGGTCAGGATATGGGCGGATTCGTGGGCGAGGATTTCATCGCCCGGCCGGCAATGGGTGAGGATGGCGATCTGGTTGCACATCGTCCCGCTCGGCAGAAAGACAGCAGCCTCCTTGCCCATCATTTTCGCCATGCGCTCGGCGAGCGCGTTGGTGGTCGGGTCGAGGCCGAATTGTTCGTCGCCAACCTCGGCTTCCATCATCGCCGCCTTCATGCCCGCGGTCGGCTTGGTCTGCGTATCGGAATAGAGGTTGACCAGCAGCGGCGGCAGGCCGGCGGGCGGGACAAGCGGGGCGTAGTCGATGGCCATGGGGGGAACGTCCTTCGATGTTACCCCCAGCAAAGCAGGCGGCCGGGGTTTTGACCAGATCAGTGCGCGCTGTGATGGTGGGGGAATGAAGATCATCGGGCTGGCGGGCTGGAGTGGGGCGGGCAAGACCACGTTGATGGCGAAATTGCTGCCGGTGCTCATCGCGCGCGGGCTATCGATTTCCACCATCAAACACGCCCATCATGCGTTTGATGTCGATACGCCGGGCAAGGATAGCTTTGTGCACCGCCAGGCCGGCGCGCGCGAAGTGCTGGTGGCGTCGGCCACCCGCTTCGCCCTAATGGCCGAGCATCGTGGGGCAGCGGAACCCGAATTGCCGGACTTGCTGGCGCGGCTGGCGCCGGTGGATTTGGTGGTGGTGGAAGGCTTCAAACGCCGCGCGCATCCGAAAATCGAGGTGTATCGGGCGGCTTTGGGCAAACCGATGCTGTGGCCGGGGGATGCGACGATTGTGGCGGTGGCGAGCGATGGGGCGGTGCCGGGATGTGATCGCGCGGTGATTGGGCTAGATGATGTGGAGGCGATTGCGGATTGCGTGGTGGCGCGGGCTAGTGAATGAACAGCTTCACCGCGACCGCGATTTGGAATGCCAGGACGAAGCCCACCATCCATTTCACCAGAACCAGTTCGGATTTGATCGATGTCACGTCATCATCCCGCTTGCTAAGGGCCATTGCAGCCTTGAGCGCCTTGTCTTCCGGGATTTCGATGGCCCGGAAGGCTTCGAAAACTTCGCTTTGCATTGCGCTCATGATTGTGACCCAGGTCTCCGTTTAAAGTGACTAATAGCACACCAGTCGCTCCAGATGCTATTAATATGGCGTTTCAAGCTGGACCAACAAGCCATTGACGATGCGCGGCTGCACGAGCGGGATGATGGGTGATATGAAGGCGGTCGAAATGCGCGCAGCGGTGAGCGCGGAAACTTTTGACGAATTCCTTGCCGGGCAGGGTTTACTTGCCGACTGCGAGGATCGTGCGATTAGGGAGATTATCGCCGAACAGACTGTTGAAGCGATGAAGGCGCTGACCTGACCAAAAGCGCGATGGCGGCACGGATGAAGACCAGCCGACGGCAGTTGGATCGGTTGTTCGATCCGACGATTCCTTCGGTGACACTCGATACGCTGCAACGGGCGGCGACGGCGGTTGGGCGGTCGTTGCGGATTGAGTTGGTTTAAGCATACTGGCTCAGAGTCCACGAAAGCGCTGTCTTATACCAAGCGCCTGATCTACTGACTCTCTCAGTTCCGATTACTTATACCAACGGCCCTAACCAATGACCGATGTTCGAGTGTAGAGCGGATAAGCCCTTGCGTCATCCGCCATCTCAATACGCGCATGGAAGATGGCGGATGACGCAAGGGCTTATCCGCCCTACGGAAACGCAACGGTCATTGGTAAGGGCCGTTGGTATTAGGCCGCATAGGGTGGGTAAGCTCTTGCGCCACCCACCGCTGCAAGCAGCAACCTGCGACGGTGGGTGGCGCAAGGGCTTACCCACCCTACGGCGCGATGGGAGCGCAACGGTCATTTGTTCGGGCGCTTGGTATTAATCAGACCGGATCTCTGAAATCCATCTATGAAAGCGCCCCGCCTCGACCCGAACCCACTCAGGCTCACTGCGAACAGGATCAACGTCGTCACAGCCGGATTGACGGCTCCAGTTAATCAAGTACCTTAAGATTAGGTGTTTGGCATCCTCCTCCGGATCAAAAACGATTCGCTCGCCACCGGTTCCTTTGGTGCCATGCTTAAGCCAATTTCGCGCACGATTAAGGTGCTCATCGGAAACGATCTTTTCGCTCATGGCATATTTGGCAGCGAGTTGCGTCTTCAATATTTGATGAGCAGATGGCTCTGTCAGAACCTTTCCCAATATCTCCTCGGCCGCGCCAGCTAAAGTGATCGCCGCAATATATGCCTTTTTATCGAGAAACAGTCTTATTGCCCAACCAAGTTGCTCAAACGCAGCGTCTATTATCAAAACTTCATATTCCACAAATCCGTCCCCTAACGAGTGGACCAACACCTACCCCACCAAAGCCCGCCCAAACACTGCCGGATCAACATTCCCACCGCTGATCACCACCCCAACCGTCTTACCCTTCGCGTCGAACTTCCCGGCCAGCACCGCGGCCAGACATACCGCGCCGCCGGGTTCGACCACCAGCTTCAAATGCAAAAACGCGAACCGGATCGCGGCCAGAACCTCGTCATCGGTCACCGACACCGCCCCGGCCAAACGCGGTTGGTTGACCGCGAACGTCATCTCCCCCGGCATTTTCGCCAGAAGCGCGTCGCATAGCATCGACCCACCCGGCGCGTTGCCCTCGCGCACGCCGGATGCCAGCGACCGGCCTGTATCGTCCCAGCCTTCGGGTTCCACGGCGTAAATCAACGTGCTGGGC
>JACMOQ010000216.1 GCA_014377905.1 Acetobacteraceae bacterium
TACCCGTTCCCGCAATACGGCATCCAGCAGGACGTGCGCGACGGAATGGCGAAATCGTATCCGGGCCGGGCGAAGGCGGGGTAGGATAGTGGTGCAATCGTGAGGCTACGATTAGGACGACTTTGTCGTCCTGCCGCGCATAGAAGGGATGATTGCGGACGGCGCGGCATACCTGAACCGTTCTGGCCAAATGCAATCGCATCCGACATGGTCGTGATCAGTGTTTCCGTAACTAGATTTTGGAAATAGTCATCTTTTCATACCGAACAAAATGCCGTGTTGCCCCGGCAAACTCGCGGGCATACTCCGCCGTCAATCGCCAAGCGAAATGTTCGTAGAAATGCCGGGCTCGGTGATTGTCGCGGAATGATTCCATGCTGACCGCCCCGCCCGCCTCGGCGTCTGCCAGCAACGCCTGACCGACGCCGTGCCCCTGCGCGGCCGGCGCAATGAACAGCATGTCGAGGTGCTGGTCCGTCACCAACGAAAACCCCGCCACGGCGCCGGCAAGTTCCGCCACCCGCAACCGCGCCAGGCTGGCGGTGAAGCGCGCGACAAAGAACGCCTGATCGTAGCGCGCGAGCTTTTCCGCCCCGAGAATGTCCGCAAACGCTGCCGCATAGGACGCGGTTGCGACGACTGCCGTCGCGGCAATATCGGCCTCCATAGCCGCACGCACGATCACAGTTCGCGCAGCCTCGGGTCGAGCCGATCGCGCAACGCGTCGCCGAGTAAATTCAACCCGAACGCCAGCACCAGAATGGCAACGCCTGCGAAAAGCGCTCCCCACGGCGACAGCAGCAGCACGTTGCGGCCCTCGGCCAGCATCAGGCCGAGCGACGGGTTGGGCGGCTGGGTGCCCAAGCCGAGGAAGGATAACGATGCTTCCACCAAAATCGCCGATGACAGCAGCAAACTCGTCTGCACCAGGATCACCCCCAGCAGATTGGGCAGCACATGGATCAGCAAAATCCGTGCGTCCGTCGCCCCGGATGCCCGGGCGCCTGCCACGTAATCCGCGTCACAAATCACCAGCGCCGGGCCACGCAGCAACCGCGCGAAAATCGGCGTGTAGACCACCGCGATAGCAATTGCGGCCGTGACCGCGCCCGGCCCGAGCACCGCCACCACCCCGATCGCCAGCAGCATGACCGGGAAAGCGAACAGAATGTCCATCAGCCGCATGACAATGCGTTCGAACCAGCCGCGATAATACGCCGCGAGCAATCCAAGCCCGCCGCCCAGCAGCAAAGCCGATCCGACCGATCCCACCGCGACCAGCAACGACGCCCGGCTGCCGTACAGGATACGGCTCAGAACATCGCGCCCCAACTGGTCAGTGCCAAGCCAATGCGTCGCCATCGGCCCACGCAGCCGCGCGATGATGTCCTGCGACACCGGATCGTAAGGCGCCACAAAATTAGCGCCGATCGCCATCAGCGCTGGCACCAGCACTGCCAGAAATGCGAATAGCAAAAGCCCGGATAATTTCATCCCCGCAGCCGTGGGTCGATCACCCGATACAGCAGATCGACGGCGAAATTCACCACTACGAATCCGGCCGTCACCAGCAGGATCACCGCTTGCAACAGCGGATAATTACGCTCGCTGATTGCCCCCAAAATCAACCGACCGAGGCCAGGAATGGCGAAAACCTGCTCGACCACGATGGCGCCCCCCAGCAGATAGCCGGTCATGATACCAAGGCTGGTCACAAACGGGATCATCGCGTTGGCGAGCGCATGGCGATACAATACCCGCGCTTCCCCGAGCCCCTTGGCGCGGGCGGTGCGGATATAGTCCTGGCCAAGCGACTCCAAAAGTGCCGACCGCACTAAACGCGACAGATTGGCCAGGATCGGTAACGCGAGGCAGATCGCCGGCAGCAGCAGGCGGGCAATATTGCCGAGCGGATCATCGAAGAACGGCACATAGCCAAGCAGTTGCAAAGACGGCGCCAAGGTCGCCAGTGCCAAGATCATCACGATGCCGAGCCAGAAACTCGGGATAGTCAACCCGGCGACGCTGCCAAGCCGCAGCAGCGTGTCCGCCGTCCCGCCGTGCAGCCGTGCCATCATGCAGCCCGCCGGCACCGACAACCCGGCGCCCAACCCAAGCGCCATCACGGTCAGTTGCACCGTCGGCCAGATATGCAGCGCGATTTCAGCCACCACCGGCCGGCCCGTCCATAACGAGGTGCCTAGATCGCCATGCAGCGCCGCCCACGCCCAGCGCCCATATTGCACCAGCAGCGGCTGATCAAGGCCAAGCTGGGTGCGCAAAGCCGCCACCCGGTCGGGGGTAACCTCGGTGTTAGCACCCAGCATGATCGCCACCGCATCGCCCGGAATGAACCGGATCATGCAGAACACCAGTGCCGAAATCCCGATCAGCACAAAGCCGAGGTCAACCAGCCGAGCCAGAACGATGCGGGTCACTTGGGCGAATCACTTGGTAATCGACGTATCCGACAAGGTCACCAGCGACCGGTTAGCGATCTGCTCAAAGCCGGCGACATTGCTGCGCACCGCAGAGAATATCTGGCCATAGGCGATATGCGCGATCGGCCCCTGGCAGGCCAGGATTGCCTGAACCTTACTGTAGGCCTTTTTGCGTTCCGCCGGGTCGGGCATCTGGCGGGCACTGTCGAGCAGGCCATCAACCTCGGTGTTAGTATATTTGAACACGTTGGTCGAGCCGCCGGTGCGGAAGGTGCGGTAGAAATAATCGTCCGGATCGGTGCTGCCGCCATTGGTCGAGGCAAAGGTATCAAACGACGAATTGCGCCAGTCCTGGATGAACTGGCCAAGTTCTTGGTTTTTCAGTTCAACCTTGAAGCCGGCCTTGTTGAGCTGAGCCTGGGCGACCTGGGCGATGTCCTTGATATCCTGACGCGGCAGCACGTTCATGGTGATGCTGACCGGCATGGTGACGCCGGCTTCCTTTAGCAGCGCCATCGCTTTGGCAGGGTCGTATTTGTAGCACGGGAAGCTCGACGTATCGGCCGCCCAATCCTTCAGCGCGGGGGACAGCGGCCCGCCCGGCACTCCGGCGCCGAACAAGGCGGCGGCGATGATCTCCGGTCGGTTGAGCGCGTAGTTCAACGCTTCGCGTACTTTGGCGTTATCGAACGGCGGCTTCGATGTGTTCATCCCGATCAACGAATAGGCAAGCTCCAACGTCTCGACGAGACGCACATTTGGCTTCCCCTTCAACTGCATCGCGGTGGCAGCATCGATATTGGCCAGCATGGCGAACTGGCCGCTGCTGACGCCGACCTGGCGGGTAGCCGATTCCGGCACGATGTTGAACTTCACCCCATCAAGCTTGGGCGCGCCGGCACGCCAGTAACCGTCGAACTTGGTCAGTTGGATGAAGCCGTTGGGTTGCCATTCCTTGAATTTGAACGGGCCAGTGCCGACCGGGGCTTTCTGCAGGCTGGCTTTGTCGGCCTCGAACCCGCGCGGCACGATGGCGATGGTGGCGATCGAGATCAGCAGCGGCGCGGTCGGCTCGGTGAGCTTCAATTCGACGGTGGTGGCGTCAATCGCGTTGGCCTGATCGACGGTGCCAACCCGGCTGGCCATCGGCGACGCCATGTCCTTCGATTTCACCCGGCGGATGCTGGCGACCACGTCGGCTGCCTCGACCGGCGATCCGTCATGGAAGTGCATGCCGGGGCGCAGCTTAAAGACATACGTCTTGCCGTCGGCGCTAATCGTCCACGATGCGGCGAGGCTGGGCTGGACCCGCAAATCCTTATCGATCGCGGTCAAGCCTTCATAAATCGTACCGCTCACCACCTGAAAGGACGGGAAAGCGGTGATCAGATGCGGATCAAGCCCAACCGGGGAGGCATCGACGCCGACTTCCAGTATCTGCGCCCGCGCCATCGGCGCCACGACGAAAGCGCCCAGCATTGCGCCGGTCAGCAAAATATTGCGCAGCGAGATCGCGGCCATGGCAGGTTGCTCCCTGGTAAAACGTCAGCGCGCAAGGCTATGACCACGAGGCGGCAAAAACAAGGGACGGATGCGATGGACCCCATATCAGCGATCGGTGTGATCAGCGGCACCTCGATGGACGGTATCGATGTGGCGCTGCTCCGCACGGATGGACATGCGGTGGTCGAGGCCGGTGCGGGCCGGACTTATGACTACAAGCCCGATCTGCGGGCCGCATTGCTGGCCCTGATCGCCGACCCCGAACGCTGCGCCAACGATCCGCTCGATAGCCTGGAAGACGCAGTCAGCGACGCCCATGCCGGCGCGGTCAGCCAGTTCATCCAAGATTTTGCCATCGATCGCGCCGCGGTGAAGCTGGTGGGCATCCACGGCCAAACCATTTTGCATCGCCCCGCACAGCGCTTTACCCGCCAGTTGGGGCGCGGCGAGCGCATCGCCAAGACTCTGGGCATCGATGTGATCTATCGCTTCCGCCATGCCGATGTGGCGGCCGGCGGGGAAGGCGCGCCATTTGCGCCATTATATCATCAGGCGCTGGCGCGTCGGCTGAATCAGCCGGTGATGGTGCTGAACCTCGGCGGTGTCGGCAACGTCACCTATATCGATGGCGACACTATCTTGGCCTTCGACACCGGCCCGGCATCGGCGTTGCTTGGTGACTTCATCCAGCGCCGGCGCGGCCTGGCCTATGACGCCAATGGCGCGCTGGCCGGGTCGGGCCGGCCCGATCCGGCGCTGGTCGCCAACTTGATGGCGCATCCCTATTTCGCCCGCCCAGCGCCGAAATCGCTGGACCGCAATGATTTTCATGCCTGGGCGCAGGCGGTTGATGGCTTGTCGGACGCCGACGGCGCGGCAACCTTCGCCGAGTTCACTTGCGCCAGTGTTGCCGCCGCCCGGGCTTTGGTGCCCAAGCCAGTGAAACGCTGGCTGGTCACTGGCGGCGGGCGCCATAACGCGACGTTCATGCGCCGGCTGAGCGAAATCTTCGCCGTGCCGGTCGAACCGGTCGAAGCCGTGGGCTGGCATGGCGATTTCATCGAAGCCGAGTGCTTCGCCTATCTCGCTGTGCGGTCGCAATCCGGTCTGCCGCTGAGCGTACCGGGCACCACCGGGGTGGCCGCGCCGATGTTGGGGGGCGAATTGTGCCGAGCCTAAACGATATCTTCGCACCAGTTACCGCTTCCATCGCCATCGGGCGTCTTCCCGGCGCGGTGCTCGCCGTGCTGGCACCGGACGGCACACGGCAAACCATCGCCGCAGGGATGGCCGCGCTGGTGCCGGACCGGGTGAAAATGACTGCCGACACCTGGTTCGATCTCGCCTCACTGACCAAGGTTGTGTTTACGACGACGGCGATACTAAAGCTGGTCGAAGCCGGTCGGATTAGCCCGGATGATCCGCTTACCGACGCGATCCCGGATTTGCGTCAGTACCATGCAGGCACCGCCCCGGAGCGCGGGCTGACCTTTCGCCAATGTCTGTCGCACCAGACCCATTTGCCAGCGGTCGAGCCACTTTACACTTACGGTCAA
>JACMOQ010000217.1 GCA_014377905.1 Acetobacteraceae bacterium
AGGCCACGATGTTCTTGTTGTCCGGGTTGATCGGCTGGCCAACCTGGGCGCCGAATTCGAGGAACACGCACAACAAAATATCGGCCAAGGTCATGCGGTCGCCGACAATGTAGTTGCGTCCGGCGATCATGGCGTCGAGCTTGACCAGCCATTCCTGCGCGATCGCCTTAAAGTCATCGGCGGCTTGCGGGATGCAGTGGATGCGGTTTTCGAACATCTTCAGGCCTGCACCGAAACGAAAGCCGTTGCCGATCGCTTCGATGATGTTGAGGTCGATGCGACGCACCCACATGCGGGTTTCGGCGCGTTCGGCCGCATTGGTGCCGATCAGCGTAGTGCCGCCGCCGATTTCATCAAGGTATTCGCAGAGCGCGGTAATCTCGGAGATCACCTGGCCGTTATCGAGTTCCAGCGCGGGCAACTGCCCGAACGGGTTCTTGGCCATATAGGCGGGCTGGCGGTTCTCGCCGCCGCGCAGATCGATCTTGGTGCTGTCGAGGGTGATGCCCTTTTCGGCGGCAAAGATGCGGACCACGCGGGGGTTGGGGCCGACGCTGTCGTAGAATTTCATGGTTTCTCTCCCAGGTTAGGTAAGGCAAGCAGTTCTTTTTGCAAACAAAAAGAACCAAAAAACTTTGTATCTATGGCGCATCTCGGCCGGTGCAGACTCAGAAACCTGATACTTAATAGCCCAGCGCCAGCCCATCCTTGCGTGGATCGGACCCGCCGACCAATACACCCCTGGCATGGTCGATATAAATCGCCTGCCCACCGCCATGCGGGCCGGCGGCTTCCTGCACGTTGTGCCCGAGTGCCCGCAGCCCATTGGTGACGCTGGCCGGGAAGCCGCGCTCGGCTTCGATTGGGCCCTGGTAGCCAAAGATGCGGGGGGAATCGATCGCTTCCTGGATATCCATGCCGTAGCGCAGGAAATTATCCAGGAACCAACTTTGCCCGACCGGCTGGTAGTGCCCGCCCATGACACCGTAGGGCATCACCGCGCGGCCATTTTGCGTCACCATGCCGGGGATGATGGTGTGCAGCGGGCGCTTGTTGCCAGCGATGCAGTTGCGATGGCCGCGTTCGTAGCGAAACCCGAAACCACGATTTTGCAGCATGACGCCGGCATTGGGGGCGAGGATGCCGGACCCGAAGCCCTGGAACAACGAGTTGATGAACGAACACGCATTGCCGTCCTTATCGACGACGCACAAATAAACCGTGTCGGCGTGGACCGGGCTGGCCGAGCCGGCGTCGGGCAGGGTGGACATCGCCCGGTCATCGCGGATCAGCTTGCGCAAATCGCCGAGATATTTGCGGTCCAACAGTTTCTCCACCGGCACATCGGCGAGCGACGGGTCGGCGAGGAACGTGTCGCGATCGCGATAAGCCAGGCGGGCGGCTTCGAGGTGGCGGTGGATGCGGGTGACGCCCATCGGACCGTCGGGTGCGTCGCCATAGCCTTCCAGCATGCCGAGCAGCATCAGCACCAGCAGGCCCTGGCCGTTTGGCGGGCATTGCCAGACGTCGTGACCGTGCCACGACAGGGTGATCGGATCAACGAATTCGGCAACGGTGCGGCCGTTGAAGAAATCTTCCTCGGTGTGCAGCCCGCCACGGGCGCGCAAGGTTGCCACGATATCGGCGGCAACGCTGCCCTCGTAAAAGCCCCGCGATCCGTCGCGGGCGATTTTCTTCAGCGTCGCGGCCAGCGCCGGCAGACGGAACATGTCGCCCGATTTTGGCGCCGCGCCGCCGGGCAGGAAGTCGTGCGATCCACCGAGGCGCAATTTGTCCACCGCGCCCGCCCAATCCTTGGCGACCTTGGGGTGCACCGGCC
>JACMOQ010000218.1 GCA_014377905.1 Acetobacteraceae bacterium
CGCGGATGTTGCGCCAAAAGATCGAGGCGCTGGTGCCGCCGGCCTATGGAAGGCTCGCGGCCCTCGCCGATCGGTTCAAGGAGCGCATGCGGGCACGGTTTCCGGCACTCGCTGTCCGGCGCGCGGTGCTGGAGGAACTGTTCGACGGGCCGGCCGCCAGCATGGTGCTGGCCGGCGATGATGCAGCCGCCGAGGCTGAATTCAGCCGCGCGCTCAGCGGGGCGGGCACACCGGCCGGCATCGTGCATCTGGTCGGCGCGGGTCCTGGGGCCGCCGATCTGTTGACCTTGCGCGCGCATCGGTTGCTGGGCGAGGCGGATGTGATCGTGCATGACAGGCTGGTAACCGATGACGTTCTCGACATGGCACGCCGCGACGCGCACCGCATTTTCGTCGGCAAGTCGCGTGCCAATCATTGCATGAAGCAGGAGGACATCAACGCCCTGCTGGTGCGCCTGGCGCGGGAGGGCAAGCGGGTGGTGCGGCTTAAGGGCGGCGATCCGTTCGTGTTTGGCCGCGGTGGCGAGGAAGCCGAGGCGTTGGCCGCCGCCGGGATAGCGTTCGATGTGGTGCCAGGAATTACCGCGGCGTTGGCCTGCGCCGCCCAGGCCCGGGTGCCGCTGACCCATCGCGACGCGACACGGATGCTGACCTTTGTCACCGGGCACACCAAGGCGGGTGCGCTCGATCTCGATTTCGTTAATCTGGTACAAAGCCCTGCCACACTCGCGGTTTACATGGGGATCGTTTCTCTGCCATTGCTGCGCGACGGGCTGCTGGCGGCGGGATTGCAGACCGATACACCGGCTGCCCTGATCGAGCGCGGCGGCACCGGGGACCAGCGCGATTTGCACGGCACGCTTGATGTGCTGGTCGCTCAAGCGGCAAGCTGGTCCACTGGCGGTCCGACCATGGTATTGGTGGGGGCGGCCGTCGGGCGTGGGGCGGCACGGGTTCTCGCACAAGCGGCATAAGGGAAACGATTATGACCAGCACTGATATTTTCGAAATCATGGGCACGATGCGGGCAATGCGGCGCCTGAAGCCGGACCCGGTGCCGGACGCGCTTATTCGCAAAATCCTCGAAGCCGGGGCGGCCGCCCCCAATGGCGGCAACTTCCAGACCTGGCGTTTCATGGTGGTGAAAGACCCGGTGCCGAAAAAAGCCGTGCAACTGCTGTACAAGCGCGCCTTCGATGAAACCATCGGTCCGCGCTATGCGACGGCGGCACCGCCACCCGGGATCAGTAAGGAACGCTATGCCCGCCAGCACGCGGCGGTTGAATACCTGACCGAGCATTTTCATGAGGCGCCGGTGTGGATTGTTGCCTGCCTGATCGATGGACCGACCCCGAACCGCATGGCGGGTGCCTCGATCTATCCGGCGGTGCAGAACATGTTGCTGGCGACTCGGGCTTTGGGCCTGGGATCGACCCTGACCACGCGGCATTTGCTGTTTGCCGCGGAGGCAGACGCGGCACTGGGCTTACCAGACGGGGTGCATTCCTACGCGATTCTGCCGATCGGGTATCCGATGGGAAAATTTGGGCCGGTGGGTCGGACGAGCTTGTCAGACGTGGTGTTCAGTGAAACTTGGGGGACGCGCTATACCGGCTAGGCGGCCTATCGGCCGACGGCTAGGCGGCCTATAGGCAGCGGTGGTTAAATTTGCTTGACGCACACGCCAGTTAATACTAATAACTGCGCATGTTCAGTTTTGCCACAATTTTGTTCCATCTGCGCGCCGCAATTGCGGCCCGGGCAGCCCGCGACCGGACGCTGAGCGTCTGGTATGTGGCGGTCTGGGCGCGGATTGGCCGGATGGGCGCCAGGCTCGAACAGCTCATCGCCCTCTGGCGGGCAGGGGAACTGCCGCAAGCGCGCACGCCGCGTGCTCGCCAGGCCGATAAGCTGGCCGGCAACAAGCCCGACTATCCAACCGTCCCGGATTGGCTGCTGGTGCACGCCCCGGAAGTAGCGGCCTATGGGTCGCAATTGCAACATTTAGTGTCCAGCGAGGAGTGCGCGGCGTTCCTCGCCGCCTGTCCCCAGGCGGGGCGTATCTTGCGTCCGCTATTGCACATGCTGGGAAGCCGACCCTTGCCCGAACCGGTGCGCATCAAGCCGCGCGCCGTGGCGGTGCCCGGTGCGGCCGCGCCATCGTCAGAGTCGGCGGCGTTTTTGCCTGCGGTGGTGTTGCAATTTTCGGGCGCTTGAGCGGCGGGGGAAATTTGCGACTAATTTGTTACGATATCGTAATTATATTAATTAAACGCGCTTTTTTGAACGAAAAAAGTAACTACCCAGGTGCCAGCTGTGACGGCAGTTTTGTAGTCACCGCTTGGCACCGCTGCCCAATCCCGTCATTGCGAGCCCTTGCGAAGCAATCCATCTTGGAATCAGGCGTGCGGGGCGAAGATGGATTGCTTCCCAAGGGCTCACAATGACGATTTTTCCGTCCGTGCGTCCGCGGTGCCGACGAAATCGATCGCAGTTAAGCTGGCGGAGAAGTTACCTGGGCAGTTACCAAAAATACTTACTTATCCTGTGCAAACCGTGGCAAATCATGTGCGGTAACCGCGGCAATCGCCCCGTCCGCCCGCCGCACTTCTACCAGACACGATTGCGCCGTGCAGCCCTGGCTCAGGCTCGATGCGCCGACATCCTGGGTCAGGGCATTGGGATTGCCGTGTTTTTCGATGC
>JACMOQ010000014.1 GCA_014377905.1 Acetobacteraceae bacterium
CGAGGTCGCCCGGGCCGCGTCCGCGCAACGGCGATGTCACGCCGGGCAAAATGCGGGTTGGGCGGACATTGGCGTATTGGTCAAAGCCCTGACAGATTGGCAGGCGCAGGCCCCACAGGCTGATATGGTCGGGGATGTCTTCGGCCCCCACCGCACCGAAATAAATCGCATCCATTGGCTTCAACTGCGCCAGCCCGTCCGCCGGCATGAACACGCCATGCTTGCGGAAATAAGCCGAACTCCAGTCGAGCCGGGTGATGTCCAACCCAAACCCGCCATGTCGGGCAACCAATGCGTCGAGCACTTCGAGCCCGGCTTCGATCACTTCGGGGCCAATACCGTCAGCGGGGATGGAGGCGATACGGTAGCGGCGCATGTGTTTGGTCCTAAATACGATGTCGGCAAATTGCCGCGCGATCAGCCAAGCCGCAAGCCGGGGTTGGACACTCCGGTTATTTCTCCAATGATTGCGGCGTCATGCCCGGCGGCGCGGAGCGCGAGCACGCAGGCAGCAGCGCGCGATGCCGCAACGCCTGCCAATAATCCGCCACTGATTTGCGGATCGATCAGCAAGGCCGCCCGCGGTGTTTCAGGCAAGAAATGCACGCCGCGATTGGCGGTGGCGAGGCTGCTTTCTACCCCCATTGCCGCGAGTTCCAGCGCGCCCGGCAAGGCCGGCACCAGATCGGGGTTGATCACCCCATGCACATCGGACGCGTCGAGCATTTCCATCGCGTGGCCGATCAGGCCGAACCCGGTGATATCAGTGCAGGCGCGCACGCCGTGGGCACGGAATATTTCGGCGGCGTCATGGTTGGTGCGGCGCATCGTGGCGATCGCTGCCATCAGCCAGTCGGCGCGCGCCAGCCCGCGCATCTGCCCGGCCAGAATAAGTCCGGTGCCAAGCGGCTTGGTCAGGATCAGCGCGTCACCCACCTCCAGCCCCGATTTGCGCCAAATCTGGTCGAGCGGCGCAAGCCCGGTCACCGAAAACCCCATCGCGGCCTCGGCACCTTCCGCACTATGCCCGCCGATCAACGCGCAGCCATCGCCGGTCAGAACCGCGTGCGCGCCGAGCATCATGGCGCGCAAATCCTCGCCCATCGCGCGCCCGTGCATGAAGGGCAGCGCGACGATCGCCAGTGCGGTCCAAGGTTTGGCCCCCATGGCATGGATGTCGGACAGCGCATGGGCGGCAGCGATGGCGCCGAACACGAAGGGGTCGTCGATGAAGGCGCGGAAATGATCGACCGACTGCACCAGCGCCATGCCGGGCGGCGGGATTGTCACCGCTGCATCATCGGGTGCCGTGAGACCAACCGGGATATCGTGGCGCGGCGGCTCGACGAGGCCTGCCAATGCCGCGGCCAGGGTGTCTGCCGAAATTTTCGCCCCGCACCCGGCGCAGCGCATCGCGGCGGCGTCCATCATCGGGCGCAACGACTGATACATCGCCATCCAGCGCCGGTCGATGCGCTGCTTCCAACGCCAGGCGAGCGAACCGGACAAGGTAAACGGCCCGCGCCATGCCACCGCCTGGCCGTGGCCGAGCCCGACGATCGCCAGCGCGCCACACTGCGGGCGCCAGGATTGCAGTGCGCTGCCGGCGACCAGACGGCGAATATTGGTATCGAGGATGACCCCCGCGCGCACCGCCCAGACCCCCGCCTTGGGCCGCGCCGCGCCATCGACCGTCGCACAATCGCCGGCGGCGAAAATGCCGTGTTGGTCAATGCACGCCAATGTCGTGTCAACCCGGGCGCAGCCGGCATCATCGACCACCAATCCAGCGGCGCGCAGCAGGGCAGGGCCGGCAACCCCAGTGGTCCAAATCGCCTCGCCAATATCAAGTGCGCTGCCATCCGACAGCACCAGCGGCCCACCATCGCGCCGCGTCGCGCTTACCCCGTTGACGATTTCAACCCCTGCGGCCACGAGTGCTGTGCGGACCTCGTCGCGCAGAAAACGGGGTGCCTGCGGCAAAGGCTCGGCATCGCGTCCGACCAGCGCCAGCCGATACCGCCCGGCAAAGCGGGTGGCGAGCGCCAGCACCAGCTCAACCCCGGCCGCGCCCGCGCCAACCACGGCAATGCGGGCGCCGGCCGGCAGATCGGCCTCCATTTGCGCCAGCCGCGCGATAAACTGCCCGATCGGCTTGACCGGGATGCCGCCATTATCTGGCATCACCGGCAACCCGCCAATATTGATCGACAGCAGATCGAAACCGATCGCCGGCCGGTTGGCGAAACCGATGCGGCGGCTGGCCAAATCAATGCTGTCAGCGCCCGCCACCACCAGCCGTGCACCGGCGGCCGCGGCCAGGCGCGCGCAATCGATATGGGCGGCAAGGGTGTCGGTTTCGCCGCGCAGCAGGCCAGGCAGCATGCCGGAATAGGGCGTATTGGCCTCACGCGCGATCAGGGTGATCCGCACCCCCAGGATCGGGCGCATTGCGGCGCGGCGCAACACCTCAACATGGGCGTGTCCGGCGCCAAGCAGGATCAGGTCATGGGTGATGGTGGTGGCTTGCTGCATCGCCGGGTTCTAGGGCATGCACCGATATCCTACCAACGTGGATGTTCGATGATTGCACTCCCGCCGAGACTCCGGCACCTGCTCGGCCTGCTGCTGGCTATCGCTGGGGCTGGATATTTGCTGGTGCACGTGATCGAGGCGGTGCGGCTGGCGACCGCCACCCCGCCAATCCATAGCGATTTTCACGCAATCTGGTCCTATGCACGGATTGCTTGGGAAGATGGCGCCAGGGCGGTTTACGATCCGGCGCATCTTTGGCAAGCCGAGCTCGCCCTCGGGCGCGACCCGGCGCGGCCGCCGCCATTGCCATTTGCCTACCCACCGCATTTCCTGCTTCTGATCGCCCCGCTGGCCTGGCTCGATTACGCTCCCGGCTATCTCGCCTGGATTGTGGCCACCGCTGCACTATTCGTTGTGGCCAGCGCGGGTCTGCGCGTGCGCGGGCTGCTGCTGCTATTGGCCCCCGCCACCGCGGCCACACTGATTTATGGCCAAAGCGGCTTTCTGGCGGCAGCCCTGATTGTCGGGGGCATGCGCGTGGTGCCAACCCGCCCAGTGCTCGCCGGGGTGTTGCTGGGGCTTGCGACGTACAAGCCGCAACTCGGGCTGCTGGTCCCAGTTGGACTGCTCGCCTTGGGGCAATGGCGGGTGATGACCGTTAGCTGCATGACCGTTGGCGCGCTGGCACTGGCTACCTCGGCGCTGTGGGGCGGCGACATCTGGGGGGTTTGGCTTGCCGGACTGCCAGAATACCGCCAGCGCTTCAGCGCAGAGATGGGGCCGTATTGGTATCTGATGCCGACGGTAGAAGGCACTTGGCGCGGGCTGGGTGGATCGGACAGGGGCGCCCACATCGCCCAGTTAATGGTCGCAATCCCGGTCGCGGGGTTGGTGTGGTGGCTGTTTCGCCGGGCTTCCCACACGATCGCGTTGGCGGGAATGTTGGTCGGGACGTTACTGGCCACCCCGCATGCGTTTATCTATGATTTGCCGCTAATGGCTGCCGCGATCCTGCTGTACCTGCGCACACTGCCGTCGTCGGACACACCTTCATATGGCGCGGCGCTTCTGGTAATTATCGCGCCCGCTGTGGTTTTGGCCACGCCAAGCCTGGCACCCCTTGCGGTGATTGCCCATGCAATCC
>JACMOQ010000219.1 GCA_014377905.1 Acetobacteraceae bacterium
CCCACTCCACATCGTCATTGTCAATGCGGGCCCTTGCGAAGCGATCCATCGCGGTCCAACACTTTAGTCGCCCGCAATAAGGCCCCTATTTGTTTCGATATCGTAACAAATAGAACGTAGTTTTTCTCATCTTCTTTCACCCATTCCTCGTAAAACCCTTGCAATCCCCAACCACCCCAGGCAACCCGCCCGGCTCCATGCGCTGCCCCACAATGTCCTCTGGCTTCGCCCGCATAATCACCGGCTTCACCTCCGCCGACACCCCCAGCATCCGACAGATTGGCCGCAATATCCGCACAGCCCCAGGGGCGTCCGCCAGCACCGCCCGCGTCGCAACCTCGGCAAGCAACGCTTCCAACTGTGACATATAGGCCGCCGCCGCCCAGCCAAGCTCGCGCACAATCCACCCGCGCCCCGACGGCAAAGTTACCGGCCGCGCCCGTGCATCGTCAGCCCGATCCGCCTGCCTCCGCACCGCCCGAGCCGGCGCTGGCGGCAGCGTCAACGCCCGATAAAACCGCCGCACCGCCCGGTTGAGCCGGCCCCACAGCAGCAACGTGAACCCAGCCAGATGCGGCATCTTCAAAAACCGCCGCGCAATCAACGCCCCCAGCCCCGCCATGATCACAGCAAAACGCCGCGCCAACTCTGGCGCGGTGTCTGGCAGACCGAAGGGGGTTGCTGATGTGTTCATGGTTTGTTCAACCACAAATGACATCGCCGCTGCAAGCTTTTTCTCCCCCCTCTCCCGCGCTTGCGGGAAACGGACGGGGTAAGGCCGCTTAATTCCAACCACCCAACCCGGAAACCGGGAGACAATGCTTGCACCGGCTGTGCGGTACGCGGCCCATGTCAGGCTCGCCACTCTCGAGCGTGGCGATTTCAAGGAATTCGCTGCCTCGGCGGCATTTCACGCCCACCTCAACACCATCGCCAACAGAATTATTTCCGACCATCCGGCGAATAAGTGACCATGGATGACTGGAAAATTCCCCCGGCGCCGAGGCCGAAAATGACTTTGCCAACATCCTCCGCACAACACTGAATGGAATGGACATGGCCAATCACATTCCGGATCAAGGCACCTGCCCCCTACCCAACCACCCGCCGGAACTTCTGCATCCGCCGCAGCTTCTCCGGCCGCTCGGTCCCCGGAAATACCGCCGCCCAATCATTGGCGATCACTTCCCCCACATAAAGATCGCCCTTCGAATCCAGCGCCACGCTATGCGGCGCCACAAACGCCCCCGGTGATGTCCCCGGCTTGTCCTGCCCCAGCCGATTGATCAACGCCCCGTCATTGTCCAGCACCATCACCCGCGGCCCGAGATTGGGGGTGGCGTGGTTCACCGCCATGTAGGGCCCCAACTCCCCCACCAGCAGGCACGGGCACGGCCCCGGCGTGATCGCAAGGCCACAGGGCCGGTGCAGATTATTGATCTGGCGCAGATAATTTCCATCGCCATCGAACACCTGAATGCGATGGTTTTCCCGGTCGGCAACATAGACCTGCCCAATTTCATCACAGCAGATATTATGCGGCAGGTTGAACTCGCCCGGCCCGGTGCCAGGCTTGCCCCAGCTTTTGATCAGCTTTCCGGTCGGCGAGAATTTGTGCACACACGCATTCCAATAGCCGTCCGAAACATAAATATCCCCGCTCGGGGACAGCGCCGTATGGGTGCAGCGGCAGAACGGCGCCCCGCTCATGAACGCGGAAGGCTGGTTCGGCACCCCGATTTCGAGCAGCAATTTGCCGTCCGGGGTGAATTTACGCACCGTGTGGTCGCCATTATCGGTCAAATACAGACTGTCATCCGGGCCAATGCTGGCGCCATGGGCATTGCTGAAAACGCCTTGGCCCCATGAACTGACGAAAGTGCCATCGCGGTTGACCACCACCACCGGATGGTCGCCACGATTGAACAGATAAACCCGATCCTTGGAATCCACCGCAATGCCCGCAACATCGCCGAGCACGATTTCGGCCGGAAGCTGCTCCCAGGCCTCGATCGGCTCAAACAGGAATTGATCAAGGACGGACATGGCGTTTCCCAGCTGCTGTGAATTGGGCGGCCCAGCCTGCCCCGGCAAGGGCTGATTTCAGGCCGAAAAGATGGTAGCGGTGGCCGGATTTGAACCAGCGACCAAGAGATTATGATTCTCCTGCTCTACCACTGAGCTACACCGCCATACCATCACGCCGACCGCAAAACTATCGGGAGGCGCGCGACATACCGCCTGCGCCATCCTCCGTCAACCTACGCCCGCACCGGTGGCCGAATGAACCCGCCGCCAAGCACCCGTTCGCCATCATAAAACACACAGGCCTGGCCAGGCGCGGGCAGGGCCGGCGCGTCGAGGATCACCTCGGCGCCGTCCTCGGTCGGGATTACCTCGGCCGCATGCGGCATTTCGCGTGCGCGCAGCTTCACCGTGCAGCGCAGCCGGGCGGGTGGCACCAGCCAGTTCACCTCCCGCAACCGAACCTGCCGCGTGCCGCGATCGGGCGCACCGACCACGATACGCCGGGTGGCGGGATCAAGCGAGACCACCACCCGGCGCGCGCCGCCGTCCTGCGCCGCATTACCGAGCCGTTTGGCCTGCCCGACCGTGTAGCGCGCAATGCCGTCATGCTGGCCCAGAACCCGGCCATCCTCGCCCACGATATCCCCGCCCAGCAGCGCCTCCGGCCGGAACTTGCCGACCACCTCGGCGTAGCTGCCAGTCGGCACGAAGCATAAATCCTGGCTGTCCGGTTTGTTGGCCACCGCAATGCCCAGACGTTCAGCTTCCGCCCGCACCGCGTCCTTGTCGGCCATCGCGCCGAGCGGAAAAATCGTCTGCGCCAGTTGCGCCTTAGTGGTGGCGAACAAAAACCAGCTCTGGTCCCGTGCCGGATCGGCAGCGCGATGCAGTTGCGGGCCATCGGCGCCATCAATCCGCTGCACGTAATGCCCGGTCGCCAGCCGATCGGCGCCAAGATCGCGGGCGAGGCCCATCAGATCGTGAAACTTCACCGTCTGGTTGCATCGCACGCACGGCACCGGGGTTTCACCTGATGCGTAGCTATCGGCGAAATCCGCCATCACCGCGGCGCGAAACCGCGCCTCGGCGTCAATCACATAATGCGGAATGCCAAGATGGTCGGCGACCCGCTTGGCGTCATGGATGTCCTGCCCGGCGCAGCACGCGCCTTTGCGGCCAACCGCCGCGCCGTGGTCATATAATTGCAGGGTCACCCCGATCACCTCATGCCCGGCCTCGGCCAGCAGCCCGGCAACCGTGCTGCTATCAACGCCGCCCGACATGGCAACCACAATCCGCATCTAACCGCCCAGCATGTTGCGGGTGCCGGCGGGCAGCCGCACCACCAGGCCGTCGAGCGCATCCGACATCACGATCTGGCAGCCCAGCCGCGACGTGCGTTCCAGCCCGAACGCCAGGTCGAGCATGTCTTCCTCGTCCTCGGTCGGCGTCACAAGCCCCGCGAACCACGCCGGATCGACGATCACATGGCAGGTCGAACACGCCAGCGAACCTTCGCAAGCGCCTTCGATGTCCACGCCGTGCTTGTGGGCGATTTCGAGCACTGACAAGCCGATCGGGGCATCAACTTCGCGGGCGGCGCCATCGCGCTCAATAAATGTCATTTTCGGCATTACGGTTCCGGTCTTGTCACGGTCGCATGGGCGCGGGCGAACAGCGCCACGGCGGCATCGATCTCGGCGGCGGAGGTAAAGCGTCCGATCCCCACGCGCAAGGTCCGCCCCGCTTGATCATCGCTGAGCCCCAGTGCACGCAGAACATAAGATGGTTCAACCTCGGCCGATGAACAGGCCGATCCGGTGGAAACGCATAATTCCGGCATCGCCGCCATCAATCCAATCGCATCAGCGCCGGGAAAAGTCAGGTTGAGGTTGCCGGCGATCCGCGCCCCGACACTGCCGTTGATGGTAATGCCGGGGATCGCCGCGTTCAGGCCCGTCAGCATACGGTCGCGCAAGGCCCCGATCCGGACGGTATCGGCGGCCATTTCTGCGGCCGCCAGCAGACACGCCTCCCCTAGTCCAACAATCAACGGCGTCGGCAAGGTGCCGGATCGCAACCCGCGTTCCTGCCCGCCGCCGGAAAACAAAGGCGCGATCCGCACGCGCGGGCGGCGGCGGACATATAATGCGCCAACGCCTTTCGGGCCATAAAGCTTGTGCCCGCTGATCGACAGCAGATCGATCCCGGCGACATCAAGCGCGATCTTCCCGGTCGCCTGTGCCGCATCGGTATGGAACAGCGCCCCCGCCTCCCGCGCAATCGCGGCGAGGGCGTGAATGTCCTGGATCACCCCGATTTCATTGTTTACCGCCATCACGCTGACCAGCAGCGTCGGCGCCGCAAGCGCATCCCGCAACACCTCCGGGTCCAGCAAACCATCCCGCCCGACCGGCAGCACCACCGGCTCGAAACCGTCATCGGCAAGGTCGGCAACCGATTCGAGCACGCATTTATGCTCAGTTGCGATCGTGATGATGCGTTTGCGCGGGTCGCCCATTCTCGCGGCAAACCGTGCCGCACCCTTGATGGCGATGTTGTTGCTCTCGGTGGCGCCAGACGTAAAAACGATTTCACGAACATCCGCGCCGATCAGCGCCGCCACCTCGGCGCGCGCGGCCTCAACAGCAGCTTCGGCCTGTTGGCCCATGACGTGCTCCGCGCTGTGCGGATTGCCGAAAAACTCGGTGAACCACGGCAGCATCGCCGCGATGACGCGAGGGTCGCATGGGGTGGTGGCCTGATTATCGAGATAGATCGGGCGGTTCCTCATGCGGCCAACCCCGGGCGCAGGCGGTTGGCCATGGCGCGATAGGCGGCAATGGCGATGTCGATTTCGGCGGTGGTGATGTTCCACGGCAGCGACACCCGGATTGCCTCCCCAGCCAGCGTCCCCAGCCCCATCGCATCCAGCACATGGCTGCGCGCCACCTTGCCTGACGAGCACGCAGCGCCGGCCGAAACCTGGATGCCGGCGAGATCAAGCGCGATCACCATGGTTTCAGCCTTTACCCCAGGCAACCCAAGGCACGCGGTGTTGGCCAACCGGGGTGCGCCCGCGCCGATTTCGACCGCGCCACAGGCGGTCGCGGCAGTGGCAAACCGGTCGCGCAATCCGCCCAAACTCGGGATCGGCAGCGTCGCCACTGCGCCGAACCCGGCAATCGCGGGCAAGGCCGGGGTCCCACCGCGCCGCCCGCGCTCCTGTCCGCCACCTTTGATAAGGGCAGTGATTTCCAAGCCGGGCGCTGCGAGCAACGCCCCAACCCCCATCGGGCCGCCCATTTTATGCGCCGACACCGCCAGGCTGTCGGCGCCAAGGCTTGCCAGATCAACCCGCATCCGCCCGGCCGCCTGGACCGCATCGACATGCAACCGCGCCCCAAACCGCTGGCAGATCGCAGAAGCCTCGACGATCGGATGGATCACCCCGGTTTCGTTGTTGGCGAGCATCAGGCAGACCAGCGCCGGGCCTGCGGTCAGCAAGTCGGCAAGATGGTCAAGATCGGCCACGCCATTGCCATCCACCCGCAGAATATCAGCCCCGGAGGCTGCCGCGCGAATTGCGTCATGCTCGGTGGCGCCAATAATTAGTCGCCGGCCCGCGCCGAGCGCATGCACCGCCAGGGCATCGGCCTCGGTGCCGCCCGAGGTGAACACCAGATCGCCGGACGCGCCACCGAGCCGGGTCGCCACAGCATCTCGCGCATCCTCCAATATCGCGCGCGCGCGTCGGCCGGCACCATGGACGGAAGCGGGATTGCCGGCGACATCGAAGGCGGCGAGCATGGCCACGGCCGCTTCCGGGCGCGGCGCTTCGCTGGCATTGGCGTCGAGATAGATTGCGGTACGGGACTCAGGTTTCTGCATCGAATGTGACATTTTCATAGAAAGTCGCGATGCGCCAACGTATACTGTCCGGCGTGGCGGCGCGATCCCTCGGGATTGGACGCTATCGGTCGCGGATATCTAAAAGCGAGCGATCCTATGTAAATTGGGCCAATACAAGGCAGGCTGTCCAGGTCAAGGAATTCCAATTGTCATATACGGCAGGGGAGGCATGAGATTCGGGCGCTGGTTTATCTGGTGCGCAATCGCCAGTTTATGGTGCGGCAAAATATGATTGGCTCGCCTGCGGGTATCATTATGCGCGGTGCGCGGATGCGCGTGACAGGCTCGTTTATAAACCCTGCCCGACCGGCTGATGGTCGCTGGCAAACATGAATCGGATTTCGGAATATCATGCCTGAAGTCATGTTCGCCGGCCCTGACGGTCGGCTTGAGGGTCGTTACCACCATTCCAAAGACGCTGGCGCCCCGCTTGCGCTGATCATGCACCCGCACCCGATGCATGGCGGCACGATGAATAACCGCGTCACTTACACAATGTACCAGTCTTTCCAGAAGCTGGGCTTTTCGGTGATGCGCTTCAATTTCCGTGGCGTCGGGCGTAGCCAGGGCCGCTATGATGGTGGCATTGGTGAAATCAGCGATGCCGCGGCAGCACTTGATTGGATGCAGGCAGTCAACCCATCGCACGGCGGTCTGTGGATTTCTGGCTATTCTTTTGGCGCCTTCATCGGCATGCAGTTGCTGATGCGCCGCCCGGAAGTCTCGGGCTGGATCAGCGTCGCGCCACCTGCCAACCATTATGATTTCGGCTTCCTCGCCCCGTGCCCGTGCAGCGGCTTGCTGGTGCATGGTGACAGTGATGAACTCGTGCCGGAGCCGGCGGTGAAGAAGCTGGTCGATAAACTGAACACCCAGAAGAACGTGACGGTCGATTACCGCATCCTGGCCGGTGCGGACCACGTGTTCGCCAATCATGCGGACTCGATCGCCTACGCCCTCGAAGACCACGTCAGCACCGTGATGGCCCGCCGCACCATGGCGCTTGCGGCTGACTAGACAGCCGGAGATTACGCTTGAATTGCTGTTGCGGGCCTACAGCGCCGGGGTTTTCCCGATGGCTGAGGCCCGTGACAGCGACAAACTCTCCTGGTTCGATCCCGTCCTGCGTGGCATTCTGCCGCTCGATAGCTTTCATTTGCCGCGCCGATTGCTGCGCACGGTGCTGTCGGACAGCTTCACTGTCACCACCGATCATGATTTCGCGGCCGTGATCGCCGCCTGCGCCGAACCACGTCCCGGTGCGCCGGACACCTGGATCAATCCGCATATCCAAGCGCTTTACACCGATTTGTTTGGCTACGGCTTTGCCCATTCAGTGGAGTGCTGGCGAGACGGCGCCTTGATGGGCGGGCTTTATGGCGTTTCCCTTGGGGCGGCGTTTTTCGGCGAAAGCATGTTCAGTCGCGCCACGGATGCGTCCAAAGTGGCGCTTGTCCACCTCGTCGCCCGGCTCCGCATCGGCGGCTGGCGCCTGCTCGACACACAATTTGTCACCAGCCATCTCGCCCAGTTCGGCACGACCGAAATCCCGCGCGCCCGCTACAAACGATTGCTGGCAGCCGCAATCGCGCGCCAAGCCACCTGGCAAACCGCGCCAGATTCTGCCCGATTACTGGCCGAATTCCACGCCCTGGCGGCATCCGCACGCGACGGGCGGCCGTAACGCATATGAGAGCTGTGTTATATCGGCGCCCTTAGCCTGTTTGTCCTGCGAGAGGATGACTGAATATGTGGAACTCGATCGCTGGACTATGGCAAGACCGCGCAGGACGCTTCGAGCGCCTGAAAGCCGCGGCTTTGGTCATGGCGGTGTTTCCAGCGCTCCTGCTCGGGGTGCGCGCCGTCATCGGCGGGCTCGGCAGCCGCCCGATTACCGAGGCAACCCTTAATACCGGGGACTGGGTGATCCGGTTTTTCCTGCTCAGCCTTGCCGTCACCCCCGGCCGGGCCCTGCTCGATGCGCCGAAACTGGTGCCGTTGCGGCGCATTTTTGGTGTGGCCGCTGCCTGCTACGCTGTCCTGCATGTGCTGATCTATGCCTACGACCAGAAATGGAACCTTGGCACGATCGTGACCGAGATTTTGCAGCGCTTCTACCTCACCATCGGTTTTGTCGCGGTGCTGGGGCTGGTGGTGCTGGCAATTACGTCGACCGATGGCTGGCAGCGCACGTTGCGCCATCGCTGGAAGCAGTTGCATCGCCTGATATGGCCGATTGGGGTGCTGGCGTTGTTGCATTACTTTCTGCAATCGAAAATCAATGTTGCCGGTGCCGTGTTTGACACCGGACTTTTCCTGTTCCTGTTGATTTGGCGTCAGACGCCGCGGCGCTGGCAAACCAGCATTCCCGCCATGGTGCCGCTGATCCTGCTTGTCTGGATTGGCACCGCACTGGTGGAGTTCGCTTGGTACGCTCTGGGGACCAAACTTGACCCGTGGCGGGTGCTGCGGGCTAATCTCGACATCTTGTATACGGTTCGTCCCGCCGAGGAGATCCTGATTGCCGGCGCGGCTATGCTGTTGGTGGTGCTGGTGCGGCGCTGGTGGAAACAGCGCTTGGCGCGGGCTTGAAAATCATTCCCCGAACCGATCCCGCCACGACGGCAGCGCGCCAGGATACGGCAGGGCAGTCGCTGCAAACACCCCACGCGCAATCGCCCGCGCCATCACCAACGTGGCAACATGGCCGATTTCGGTTAGCTCACTCGGGTCAGCCATCGCCCGCCGACCGGTGGCGGCCGCGAACACACAATCGCCGTCGGACGGCGCATGGGCCGGCAATAACGCGCGCGCCAATCCGTCATTGGCCATGATCGCGAGGCGCTTGGTTTGCGCCTTGGTCAGGGTTGCGTCGGTCGCCACCAGCCCGATCGTAGTCGCCGTCCCCGATGGTGGCACGCCTTTGAGGCGGGGGCGGAGATCGGCGGCAGTCACCTGCACGGGCATGCCGCGCCCGCCAAACTCGGCGTTAACTTCATATGGCGCCGCCCAGAAATGCGGGCCATCGCCAACTAGTGGGGAGCCGACCGCGTTGACCGCGACAATCGCCGCCACGGTGTGGCCCTGGCTGGTCTTGGCGCTGACCGACCCGAGCCCGCCCTTCAACCCCGGCACTGTCGCGCCCGTGCCGGCACCGACCGACCCGAGCGCGAAATCGCCCGGCATCGCGGCGCAGGCAGCGTCGTAGCCAAGATCGCGGTACGGCGAATGCAGCCCCCAATCCTTGTTGCCGCCGTTGAGCAGGTCGAACAGGATTGCCTGGCTAACCACCGGGATAACGGCACCGCGCAGCTGCCACCCGCGCCCGTGTGCGCGCAGAAAAGCCTGCACCCCGCCGGCGGCATCCAACCCGAACGCCGAACCGCCCGACAGCACGAACGCGTTCACCCCCGGCACTGTGGCTTCCGGTTCCAGCAACCGTGTATCCCGCGTGCCTGGCGCGCCACCGAGCACGATTCCGGATGCAACCGTCATCTCATCAAACAGGATGGCGGTCGCCCCGGAGCCAAGCGCCAGATCGGTGGCATGACCCACCGAAATGCCGGCGACGTCGGTCAGCAAATTCCGCATCAGCTATTGGTCGCCGGCTGATGGGTGCCAATCGAGTTGCCGCCGTCAACAGCGATTGCGGTACCGGTGATAAAGCCCGCTGCCGGCGAGCATAAAAACATCACCGCACCAGCCGTATCGTCCGGCCCGGAGGTGCGCGCCAGCGGAATACGTGCGATCATACGATCCACATATTCGGGCGGCAGGTAGGAAAAATCACTGCCCGGCGCGAAACCAGGCTCCACCACATTGACGCGGATCTTGTGGGGCGCAAGCTCCAGCGCCTGGCCCTTGGAAAGCCGGTCAAGCGCGGTTTTGGACACACAATAGGTTACCGACCCGGTTGGCATCTGCCGTGCCGCGCCCGAGCCGATATTGACGATGGCACCCGCCACCCGTTCGGCGATCATCAACTTGGCCATCGCCTGGGTTACCAGGAACGGCGCGCGGACATTGACCGACATGATGCGATCGAATTCTTCCTCGGCGAGGTAGAGCAATTCCCCAGTGCGCGGATAGATGCCGGCATTGTTGACCACGATGTCGGGTGCCCCCCATTCAGCGGCAACAAGGGCTGCGAGTTCCCGGATTGATCCCGAACTGGTCAGTTCCGTCGCATGGCACAGCGTGACAGCCGGATCGAGGCCGAGGCGGTCCACCAGCGCCGGCAGCAAATCGCCACGCATATCGGACAGGCACAATATCGCCCCCGCGCGGCCGAATGCCGCTGCAATCCAGCCGCCAAAAATACCGGCAGCCCCGGTGACCACCACGCGCTTGCCACGAAAATCGTCGTTGAATTGCATCATCTAATTCCTTAGTGATTGGTTTTCGCGGCCTTGGCACGCGCATATGTTTCCAGCACCGCGTTCATCCGTGTCTGATACCCGCGGCCTTCGGCCTTGTAAGCGTCGAGCACCGATCGCTTGACCCGTAAAGTCACCGATTGGGTGCGGTCGGGTTGCACCAGCGTCGCCTTTTGCCAGAACTCGTCGCCAAGTTCCGGAACGTCACTAAAATCAATCGTGCTGTCAGCTAGACGGGCAAGCTCCTGTGCGGTCAACGCCCTATCGTGTCGCTTGGTCATAGCTTTGCCTTTCACGTTGGGAGGCCCGTCGGGCGGAGATAATCCGCACCCGCCCAGACCGGTCAGTATGCACGACCGCCAGGAGTACTACGCCGTCGATTGTGCCGATGCTGATGTTGCGCGGTTCTCCGTAATCAAGGCGGTCATCGATCATTGTCAGCACCACGCCTTCAAAAATTCGCTGAGCCAGCGCGAAACTCACACCGTGCTTTGCGATGTTGCTCGCGTTCTTGGCTTCGTCCCATTCGTACCTCACGATAAATTGTTACTACAAAAAGATATTACACACAACCTATCATCGCAGCCCAGGCATCCAGGATGGGCAAGTATATTCGGAAAGGGGAATGCGTTATGCTGCCGTCGATAATTTGTTGTTGCCAGGAGCCCCAAATGTCCCGACTGCGCCCGATCCTTGCCGTCCTGCTTCTCGCGGCAACGCCTGCCGTTGCGGGCGATGCCGTCAACGGGGCAAAGGTGTTCAAGACCCAATGCAGCGTTTGCCACCGCCCCGAGATCGGCAAAAATCTGATCGGGCCGAGCATGTTCGGTATTGTCGGGCGCAAATCCGGCAGCGTTGCAGGGTTCAAATACTCGGCCGCCAATCAGGCGGCAAACCTGACCTGGGATGCCGCAACGCTCGATAAATACCTGATCAACCCGCGTGAAACTGTCCCGGGCACGACGATGAGCTACGCCGGCCTGAAGAACGAAACTCAGCGCGCCGATCTGATCGCCTATCTCGAAACCCTGAAATAGCCGCCTATTCGGGCGCGGCCGGGGTTTCGGCCGCGCGGCGCAAGGCAGCGTAGCTGCGCGCGCTAAACGGCAGCATACCAAGATAAACCAAGCCGGCCGCGGCCAGCGCAGCCCATGGATCAGCCACCAGCAATGCCGCGGACAGGCCGGTACCCAACAGCATTGGCAGCACGTAGCGGGTGGGCACTTTGAAGTTCTTGAAGCTCCACACCGGCAACGTCGATACCAGCAACACCGCGACACCCACCAGCATGGCGGCCACCACCGCCGGGAAATGCACGACCGTCAGCAGCCAGTCCCAGCCCATCGCCTTCGCTTCGAGCCCGACAAACAATGGAAACAATACCAAACCCGCCCCCGCTGGAGCGGGCACGCCGGTGAAGAAATTATAGGTGAAGGCCGGATGCGGCGGGGCGTCGATGGCCGCGTTGAAGCGGGCCAAACGCAACGCCATGCAAACCGTGTACATCAGGCACGGCATGAAGCCGTAGCCGTGCCAAACTTCCAGGCTCCACAAATACAGGATGAAGGCCGGCGCCACGCCGAAGCAGACAAAATCCGCCAGGCTGTCGAATTCAGCACCGAACCGCGAGGTTGCCTTGAGCAATCGTGCCAGCCGGCCATCGAGGCCATCGATCACCGCGGCCACCACAATTGCCAACGCGGCCGCCCCAAACCGCCCCTCCAGCGCCAGGCGCATCCCGGTCAGCCCCGAGCACAACCCCAGCATGGTCAACAGGTTGGGGATCATCCGGTTAAAGGATGGGCCGCTGAAACGCGGGCGACCCAGCGGACGCAGCCTCCCCTTCAGCCGGCCGCCAAAGCGCTGGATCGGCGAAATCACCTTGCGATCGGCAGGTTCGCTCACGCAGCGAGTTCCGCGATCACTGTCTCGGCCCCGATCATCGTCTGGCCGACCGCGACCAGCGGGGTCACGCCATGCGGCAGATAAACATCGGTGCGGCTGCCAAAGCGGATGATGCCGAAGCGATCCCCGGCCCGCACGGTTTCGCCTTCATGCACATCGCATAAAATCCGCCGCGCGATCAGCCCGGCGATCTGCACCACCGCCAGATCGCGACCATCGGACAACCGAATCGCCAGCGCGTTGCGTTCGTTGTCGGTGCTCGCCTTGTCGAGATTGGCGCTGAGGTATTTGCCATGCCGATAGGCGATCCGGGTAACCACGCCATCAACCGGCACGCGGTTGACATGGACATCGAGCACTGACAGAAAAATCGCCACCCGCCAGCGCAGTTCGGTGCCCAGCCCAAGTTCTTCCGGCGGGGCAGCCATCATGACCGAAACCACGTGCCCATCGGCTGGCGCCAGGACAAGATCTGGTCTTGGCGGCACCACACGCTCCGGATCACGAAAAAAATAAAAGCAGAACACCGCGAAAATCAGCCCGAGCCAGGCGAGCCAGATGCCCACGACCAGGCCAACCACCACCGCCACGGCACCGCCGGCGATAAAAGGGCGGCCGGCGGGATGCGGCGGCGCAAGCACGAGTTTCAGTGATTCAGCAAGGGCCATGATGGTTTTGCGCTCCGGGGCGCTTGTTTATGGAAGTTTCATCTTTGTCGGGCAAGAGTGCTCCGTTGATCCGCCATGATCAGGCACAGGAGACCGCCAATGCCATTCGATGCGCCGTTTACCCTGGGCCCGTTTCAGGTCGACAGAGGTGGCCGCTTAAGCCCGACATCGCCGGATAATTTTCCCGCCTTTAATGTTACCTGGATGGGTCGCCAGATCTGGGCAACGATGAACGACGCGGATGGCGGTGGTCTGGCGCTGACCGTCGTCGTGGGGCGGGTGCCAAGCACAGCCGGGGCGATCGATGACCGGCGCCGCGAAACCCTGAGCACTCTCACGCGCTTGCCGTTGGTGCTGCCAGCAGGCTGGACCGCCCAACTGGCAGCCGATCACAGGGTGGTGCTGTCAACCCAAACCACCTTGACGATGCAACCCACCGTCACCGAACTGGTGACCGCTTTGACATCGTTCCTGCTGGATTTGGGCCCCTATCTGGAACTATTGGATGAAGCCGGCCTCGCAATCGCAGGACGGGCGGCAGTAGGGGTTGCAAAGACCTGACCCGGAAATATCAAATCCGGGTTGCGGATCTGACTGAGATTGACCTGATAGATGTCGGTATAATGGACCCCGGCGCCATAAAGCCGTTGCGCAATCCGCCACAGGCTTTCCCCCGGCTGCACAACAACCGTCTGGCCACCGGCAATCGGCACCTCACTGGCCAGCACTCGGCGGAACGGCACCTCCACCCGTGCCGCGACGCCGCCATTAGCCGCAAGCTGGTCCAAGCGTAGCACATGATCCCCGGCTGGAACCGCATCGGTTGGCCCGAGAACCCAGGTTCCGCCAGCGTCAGTGGTGACCTCGCCAAACACGCGGTTATCGACATAGATCCGTATGGGGCTGGCCGGATCGGCGGTGCCGGAAAATCGGATCGCGCCGGCGGCATCATAATCGACAATACTCAGCGCCAGGCCCTTGCGCGGCGCTGCCGGGCCGGCCTGGGTCGGCGCCTGTAAAATCCGCGGTGCGGCGTTCAATGGGGTTAAAATTACCAACGCAGCCGCCAGGGGCGGTGCTGCCGCAGCGGTTTGTGCGATCGCCGGCGCTGGCACCACGACGATGACTGGCGCGCTGGCGCTGACCGCCGGCTGATCGCCGGTGCGGGCAGACAAGGTCAGTTCCTGCGCCCCAGGCGCGATCGGTTTGGCCGGCAGCACAACGAACTGGCCTTGCTGATCGGCTGTGGCCCGCCCGATCTCCTGACCATTCTGCTGAACCCTTACCTCGGCCCCCGGCGCCGCCCGGCCGGCAATCACGGCATTACCTTGCGGATTGACCCGAACAATATCAAAGCTGGGCACGGCAACGGCTGGGGATGGGGTGGCCGCGGTCGTTGGCAAAACGGTCGACGCCCCAGCCACAACCGGCGACGCCGGAACCGCAACGGCTGCTTGCTGTGCGATCGGCGGG
>JACMOQ010000220.1 GCA_014377905.1 Acetobacteraceae bacterium
AGAATCTGTTCGCTCAGGATGTCGCGAACGTTTAATGCCGGCACGCCGCAAAGCTGGTCGGCAACGGTTAAGGTAACGAACACTTTCTCGTTGCTGGCAGCATCGGCCGCCGGGCGATCGCTCAGGGTCTGGGACATGATATTCTCCGCTCCTTCAGGCCGCCAGGGTGATGGATTGCCGGGTGACAGGATGGGCGAGGCATTGTTGCAAGCTCCTTAGCAGCGCCTGGCGTTCACCCTTGGCGACATAGTCGGTGAACCCTGCCTCGCGCCCGAGTTCGATCTGTTCGGGGGCGACATGTCCGGTCAGCGCAATGACCGGCAGTTCCGACCAACGCCCCTTGGCACGTACCGCGCGCACAAAGGCGATGCCGTTCATGTCGGGCATTTCGATGTCGGACAGGATTGCGTCAAACTCGTCGCCGGCATCATGCAGGCGCAGTGCCTGGGCTGTCGACGACACCGCGACCACTTCAAACCCCGCGCTTGCCAGGGTCGGCACCAGCAAATTGCGGAAAAATTCGCTGTCTTCAACAACCAGGATGCGTGGCGGCCCCGCATCGGATTTCCTGCCCAGGTGCTGTTCGGGATGGGAAAACCAGTCGGCGTAGGCCTGGGTCAGATAATAACTGATGTCGATGACGTCGGTGGCTTGGCCGGCGATCACCGCTGACCCGAGCAGCCCCGGACGAACGCCGGCAAGTTCGACCTGCAAACGTTCTTCGACAACATCGACAATCTGATCGACAACCAGCCCCATGCAGCGCCCACCATCGCCAATACCGTTGCGGGATGCCGCCCGGCCCCCGGTTTCATCGTCGCAGAACACCAGCACCGAATAACGCGCTCGATCCGGATCGAGCACCCCGTTCATTGGCACCAAGGGCATCAATCGGCCACGATACTGGGTCACTGGCTGGCCGGCTGAATATTCAACTTTGTTGTGATCAATATCCTCGAGGCGCGCGATCAGTCCCAGCGGTACTGCTTTCGGTTCCGGCCCACCGGCACGGAATAGCAGCATCGCCATTTTTCCGTCCGACGCGACGCGGGCTTGCGCCATTGTGCCGCGACGATCTGCGCTGCGCCCATCCAAAGCGCCCACGCCGCTGGCACGCGCAATGCCGTTCGGGTCAAGGATCATGATCACCGATCCATCGCCGAGAATGGTGTTGCCGGAGAACATGGTGATATGGCGCAGGATCGGAGAAACCGGCTTGACCACGATTTCCTCGGTATCGAAGACCCGGTCAACAATAATGCCCAGCGTGGTGCCGCCGATCTGGGTGACCACGATATAGACCGCTTCTGGCGTTGCAGCCGTTTCCGGCAGGCGCAGCAGATTGGTCAGGCTGACCAGCGGCAGCAATTGTTCGCGCAGGCGCAGGACCGGCGTTGCATTGATCTGCTCGACCACCGGGGCCGCATTGTCGCCTTCACCGTCGACTGTGCCACCAACGCGGGCGCGCACCAGCTCGACCACACTGATCTGGGGGATGGCAAAGCGTTCGCCGCCAGCTTCGACGATCAGCGCCGAAACAATTGCCAAAGTCAGCGGGATCTTGATGGTGAAGACGGTGCCGTTACCCTCGGTCGATTTTAGATCGATGGTGCCGCCGATTTGTTCGATGTTGGTTTTTACCACATCCATGCCGACGCCCCGCCCCGAAACCGAGGTAACCGCAGCGGCGGTGGAGAAGCCGGCGCGCATGATAAAGCGCTGAATTTGTGCCTCGGTCATGGTGGCCAGTTCGGCGTCGGTCGCCAAGCCATTGGCGAGCGCCTTGGCTTTGATGCGTCCAACGGCAAGGCCCGCGCCATCATCGGCGATTTCGATCAGGATATGCCCGCCTTCGTGGTAGGCGTTAAGGCTGATCTGGCCGGTTTCCGGCTTGCCGGCGGCGCGGCGCGCTTGCGGGGTTTCAAGGCCATGATCGGCGGAGTTGCGAACCATATGGGTCAGCGGGTCCTTAATCAGCTCCAGCACCTGGCGATCGAGTTCGGTATCGGCGCCAAGCATGACCAGCTCGATTTTTTTGTTCAGTTCGCGGGCGAGATCGCGCACCAGTCGTGGCAGCTTGTTCCAGGCGTTCCCGATCGGCTGCATGCGAGTTTTCATTACCCCTTCCTGCAAATCCGAGGTGATATGTGACAGGCGTTGCAAGGGCACCGTGAAGCGACCGAGTTCGCCGTCCTTATCGTCCCCAGTGCGGGTGAGTTGCAGCAACTGGTTGCGGGTCAGCACCAGTTCACTGACCAACGTCATCAGGTCTTCGAGAACATCAACGCCCACGCGGATGGTTTGGGCGTTGGTGGGGGCATTGCCGGTCGCAGACGGCTGGGCATCGGTGAGGATTTCGGCGACGGGGGGATCCTCGGTCGGGGCTTCGACCGTGGCGACCGGCGGTTCTGGCGCTGGCGTAACGATAGTCGTTGGCATTGGCGGCGGGGCTGGCAGGGGGGCGGCAACTGCCTCCCCCCGGGAGATCTTATTCAGGGTGGCGATCAGTTTGCTATCCTCACCCGCGGGCTCGGCGCCGGTCGCGCTGAGGGCTGTGACGATTTCCTTAATCTGGTCGATGGCAAAAAGCACGTTGGTGATAACATCGCCGGTCAGCGCCAATTGCTTGTCGCGCAATTTGCCCAGCACGTCCTCGGCGGCATGGGCGACTTTTTCGAGCCGCCCGAGGCCGAGAAAGCCGCATGTGCCCTTGATGGTGTGCACCAGCCGGAAGATCAGCGACAGGGTC
>JACMOQ010000221.1 GCA_014377905.1 Acetobacteraceae bacterium
CCATTTCCGGCATTCCGTCTCCCGCTGCCCCGCCGCGGGTGACGGCGAAGGGGATGCCGTGCGCGAGGGCTTCAGCGATCGCCATGCCGTAGCCTTCGAACCGCGTAGCGAGGGCAAACAGATCGGTTTTTGCCCATTGGAGGTCGAGCGCCGGCCCGGTCAGCACACCCGCAAAGTCCACCCGGTCGGCGATTTTCAGCTCCTCGGCCAGCGCT
This sequence comes from Acetobacteraceae bacterium, assembly GCA_014377905.1. Taxonomy (GTDB): domain Bacteria; phylum Pseudomonadota; class Alphaproteobacteria; order Acetobacterales; family Acetobacteraceae; genus CAITOL01. The sequence continues at coordinate 216 of JACMOQ010000221.1, forward strand.
GCCAGCGAGGCGCCATAGTCTGCGTCGTCTGCTGCACCTGCGATTGTCAGATGCCAGTCGAGGTCCCAGAGCCGGCCGAGCGAACGCAACAGCATCTCGTGGCCCTTCCGCGGGGTGAGCGAGCCGAGCGCCAGGATTTCGCAGCCCTGGTCATGGAATGCGCTGCGCGGCGCCATCGCGGTGCCGGGCTGGACGACGCGGATGCGGTCGGCGGAGACAGCGAAGTGTTCGACCAGCGCCTTGGCGGTCCAGTCGGAGGTGACGATCACCCGGGCGAAAACGGGGAACAGGGTTCGTTCGAGCTCGGTCAGGTGCGACATGTCGGGTTCGAGCGAGATCGGATGGTGGATCAACCCAACGCAGGCACGCGCGGCGATGTTGGCGGCGAGCGGGGCGAAGGCTGGGAGCGCCAACCCGTCAATCACCGGCAAGCCCGGCAAGTTCAATGTCGCAAGCGGGTCGCCAAGTTCGGAAACCTCAATCTGATGACCCAAACCGCGCAGGCCGGCGATCATTTCGCGATCATAGCCATAGCCGCCAGAAATGGTGGCTAATGCGCCGGGGATGATAAAGCGCGCCTGCATCAGACCGCGGCCTCGTACGCGGCCCAGGCGACCGGGCTTTCGCGCAGCAGAATTTTGAGGAGGGAAACGCCAGCACCCCCCGCGCCAAGCCGGCCATCCTTCAAGGCCGCGACGATCAGGCCGTGGATATGTGCGGCCATGAATTCGGTGGTGGTGTTCTGCCCGGCGAGCGCCGGCAGGGTGTCGAGATTATGGTAATCAACCGTATCCAGCAGCGCCCGCAGTACGGTTTTGGCGAGGCCGATATCGATCAGCAGATTGGCGGCGTCGAGCTTGGGGGCACCGAACTCGGCTTCGACCGCGTAGGTTGCGCCGTGCAGGCGTTGGGCGGGGCCGAATTCCTCGCCCTGGAAGGAATGGGCGATCATAATGTGGTCGCAAACGGTCAGGCTGAACATGGGTCGGTTCCGTAGGTGATAACGTGGCACAGCCCGCCGGCCAGCAGGCGCGGCATTTCGGCGGGTAGATCGACGAACCGCGTGGGCGGTTCGAGCAAGGCGTCGTAGGCGGCATCTTTCAGCAATTCCAGCGCCAAGGCCAGACGTTGGGCATGGCTACGGCGGCCGCGCATGGCGGGGGCGATGTGGCCAACCTGGGACGCGATGATCCGTAGGCGGTTGGAATGGAAGGCGCCGCCAAGCGGCACAGCGGGCAGGGCGTCGCCGAACCAGCTGGCCTCGACAATTCGCGCCTCGAAACCGGCGCAGTCCAGGGCGAGGCGTAAGCCCTGTTCGCTGCCCGAAGCGTGAATGATAAGATCTTGATCGACCCGCCTGGAGTCGAACTGGCATCCGAATCGATGAGCGATTCTGGCTCGACGCGGATCAATGTCCACCATCGTCACCACGGTCCCCGGAATGCGCGCCAGCAAAGACCCGACCAGCAGCCCGACCACGCCGGCGCCGATCACCAGCACCCGTTCGCCCGGCAGGCAGGCAGCGTCCCAGGTGATGTTGAGCGCAGTTTCCATGTTGGCCGCCAGCACTGCGCGCGCGGTTGGCACCGCATCGGGCACCGGCACGCACATTGCGCTGGGGGCGAGGAAGCGATCCTGATGCGGGTGCAGCACGAAAACGCGCTGGCCGGCCGGATCGCACCCGACGGCGCTGTAGCCGTATTTCACCGGGAACGGGAAGGCGCCGCCCATCAAGGGCGCGCGCATGGTGTCGAACTGGCTCGGGGGGATTTTGCCGGCGAAGACCAACGCCTCGGTGCCGCGGGAAATACCAGTGGCGAGGGTGGTGATCAAAGTCTGGCCGAGGCCGGGCGGCGACAAGGTTTCCGCGCGCAGCGTGCCGTGCCCGGCGGCCTCGATCCAGAAGGCAATGGCGTTGGTCATGCGCGCGTCAGCGGGATGTCGAGTAGAAGGTCGTGCCCGAGCCGATGCACCGTCCAACTGACCCGCAAACCCTGGTCGGGATGCGACACGCCGGGCAAGGTGAAGGCGGGAATGCCCGAGCCGAGCAGCAATGGCGCGAGGGTCACGTGCAGCCTATCGAGCAATCCGGCGGCAAGAAAACGTGAAACCGTCAGGCCGCCGCCTTCGATGAAAATCCGTCGTAACCCGCGCGCCTGTAGCCCCACGATCAGGGCGTCCAGATCCAGCCCGGCCGCGTTGCGGGCGACCGTCATCACCTCGGCGGCGCGGGGGGCTGGCTTGGCCGGCGCGTCATTGGCGCAAACCAGGATCGTGTGGGGCGATCCGGCGAAAATGCGGTAGGCGTCGCCAAGCCGGCGATCAGTGTCGATCACCACCCGAATGGGCGACGGTCCAGGGCAATGGCGGGTGGTGAGCAGGGGATCATCGGCCCGCACGGTGCCAGCGCCGACCACCACGGCATCAAACAATGCGCGCAGCCGATGGGTGTGCAGAATATCTTCCGGACCGCTAATCCAGAACGATTCGCCCGACGCCGTTGCAATCCGCCCATCGATTGTCTGGGCGATGCGGCCCAGGATCAGGCCGCCATTGGAATTGGCTGCCAGCAGCCCGCGATAAAGTCCGCCTGGCACGGCCAGGCCTGGGTCGCGGGTCAACAGCGATGCCCATTCGGCATCATCGGGGGTGGTGTCATCGGGTGCTTGGGGGGGATGCATCGCTCCAAAGCTTTATCAGGCCTGGGCGAGCAACGCCATCGCCACCGGGCTTGGCCCGGTTACCTTTCCGCCCCCGTCATAGCGTTGCATGGGCGTAGCGGTTGCGCGCGGCACCGCGCGGGCAATGCTGGCGATCACCCGGCCCTGGACCTTGATTGCGCGTTCGAGCAATCGTTTGTTATCGGCGGCGAGGTCGGCGAGTGCTGCCAGCCGATCACGCGGCAGCGCCGGCATCCCGGCCGCCAGTGACCGCGCCTGGGCTGCCAGAAACGCCTCGCCGTGCTGGCGCTTCTGCGCCAACAGCCGAATGGCGACCGGCAGATCAAGCGCGGCGAGGGCGGCATTTTCGGAGCGTATGGTGCTGGCCAGCGCCTCGGCGGCGGCCAGTGCGGTTGGCGGGGCGGTCGGGAATGCGGTTGTCATGCTGATGGTGTTTCCCGGTTCTGAGCGTTTTCCTGCATGCGCAACATTTGCTGGAAGACCGGCATGGCGAGCCCGAGGCCGCCGCCGGATGCGAGCTGCTTGGCCAAATGCTGGGTCAGCATCGGGCGCCAGGTCTGTTCGGCCGAGCCGCCGCCGAACCGGCCGCGCGACCCGTCAACGGTATTAAAGATCGGCCCGAGCATTTCGCCCAAAGCCATCGCCTCGAAATCGCGGGCGGCGGTCCACATTTTGCCGACCCCAGGGCGGGCCAGGGTTTCCGCGTCGGGCATGGTGGCGCGGGGGGGGAGAATAGTCATCATCACTGCACCTGCAATTCGGCCTGCAAGGCGCCGGCCGCCTTGATGGACTGAAGAATGGAAATCATGTCGCGCGGGCCGACGCCCAAGGCGTTCAGGCTGGCGACCAGATCGCGCAAGGTGACGTTGGAGCGCAAAATACCGAGCTTCCTGTCGTTGGCATCGTCGATCTGGATGGTGGTCTTGGGGGTGACAACGGTGCTGCCGCCGGAAAGCGCGCCGGGTTGGCTGACATCGGCACTTTCAGTGACCCGGATGGTGAGGTTGCCTTGGGCGATGGCGACGGTGCTGACCCGGACATTGGCGCCCATCACGATGGTGCCGCTGGCCTCGTCGATCACCACCACCGCCGGGCTGTCCGGTTCGACCCGCAGCACTTCAATCCGGGCCAGGGCATCGATCACATCGCGCCCGCCAAGTGCCAGCATCACGGTGCGCGGGTCGGTGGCGGTCGCGGTGCCCGCGCCGAGCGCGCCATTGATGGCGTCGGCCATCCGGCGCGCGGTGGTCAGATCGGGATTGCGCAACCCCAGCCGCATTGCGCTGCGGCTGGCGAGCTTGAAGCCGACTTCCCGTTCCACCGTCGCGCCATTGGCAATGCGTGCCGAGGTTGGCACGCCTTTGGTGACCGAGCTTGCCGCCCCACGGGCCGCGATGGCCCCGGTTACCAGCGCGCCCTGGCCGACAGCATAAACCTCGCCATCGGCGGCCAGCAGCGGGGTGACCAGCAAGGTCCCGCCAGTAAGGTTGGAGGCATCTCCCAAGGCGGAGACCGAAATATCGATCCGGCTGCCCGGTCGGGCGAAGGCCGGCAGATCGGCGGTCACCATGACGGCCGCGACATTCTTGGTTTGCAGCTTGGCTTCCTGGTCGCGGGTATTAACGCCGAGCCGTTCCAGCATGCCGATCAGGGATTGGCGGGTGAAGACGGCAGAATCCAATTTGTCGCCGGTGCCGGCAAGCCCGACCACCAGCCCGTAGCCGACCAACTGGTTGCCGCGAATGCCCTCGACATCGGCGATGTCCTTGATCCGCACCTGGGCCCCGGCGAACTGGGCCCCGGCAAACTGGGTGCCAAGCAGCATCAGCGCAAATGCAATAAGGCTGAGAAGTCGGGACAGCATGCGTGCCACACGTGGTTTCCCTTCCGAGGAATGAACGAGACGTCAACTATTGGCGGCTAACTTGCCCGCCATGACCCAGCGACACCATTGCAACTGGCGTGCCATCGACGAGCGCGCGGCCCACCGCGGCCCGCTGCGCCAGCCCGCTCGGCAAAATTTGCCGGGCGGCGGTTTTGTCCCCGGTCAACACCGCCCTTCCACTGCAAGCTTGGGATATCCAGCAAAATGCTGACCATCAAAGGACCAGGCGGCGCGCGCCCGCCGGAACGCAAACCAATCCGCCCATCGTCGGGAAATTCAGGGTTCCACGTGCCGATTTCGGGGGGCGCGGGCGCGCCGGCAACAGCGATCAGCGCCGAATTCCAACCCGCCGGGATCGCGGAAGCGGGCGCAGCGGGGACTGCCGCGGCCGTCCCCGTCGCCCGCGACAATGCTGTCCAGAAACATGGCGAAGACATTCTTGACGTTCTCGCCCAGCTTCAGCGCGACATGCTGTTGCCCGACCGCGATCCAGCGATGTTTCACCGCCTGGCTGCCCTGGCCGATGCGATCCCTGAAGCCGCCAGCCCGGGTTTGCGCCTGGCGATGCGGGAGGTGGCGACGCGCGCCAAGGTCGAACTCGCCCGCGAGCAGGTGGCAAGCCTTGGCAGGCTAATGACGGCTGCCAAATGACGACTGCATGATAATATCGCAGCTGTGCCGCGGGGGGCCTTGGCGTGGCGGGATGGGATGGCTATAAGCCGGCCCAACTGGACGGGCCGGGGGGCTTGCCGTTCGGTGGAGAGTTCCACCGTGTGAAGATCCCCCTCAAATTCCGGCTTAAATCGATGCGGGATCGTTGCAGAATGATGGTCACACTGCCTGCCGACTACCGACCCTCGGCCACCGAGGACTTCATGAACGAGCTTCAGGTGGAATATTTTCGCCAGAAGTTGATGCGCTGGCGGGCCGACCTACTGCGCGAAGCCAACGGCACGTTGGAAAGCCTCGGGCAGGGCGGCATTCTCGAAGCCGACATCACCGACCGCGCGAGCGTCGAAACCGACCGGGCGCTGGAACTTCGCACCCGCGACCGGGCGCGCAAGCTGATCAGCAAGATCGATCAGGCGCTGCTGCGGATCGAGGCCGGGAGTTATGGTTTCTGCGACGAAACCGGCGAACCGATTGGGCTGCGTCGCCTCGAAGCCCGTCCGATCGCGACGATGACGATCGAGGCGCAGGAACGCCACGAAAAGATGGAACGGGTCCACCGCGACGAGTAGGGTTGTATCCCCCGCTGGTGCCGCGCAAGGCTCTGGACATGGCGTGGCGACAGGCCCGCGCTAGCAAGCGCGTCCTGCATTTCGTATCGAAATTGGGCTAAGGTTAAGCGGCGCCGGTCTACCCGTCGCGCACACAGCGCGGGCGCGGGGTCAGACCCGCCGGCAGGTTTTGCGTCAGGCTGTCTGGCCAGGGGCGGCCGCGTACCGAAGCGGTGACATCGGCAGCCGGCGCAACCACCGGCGCGACCACCGGTGCGACCAGTGCGGCCGCCACCGGCACTGCCAGCATGCGGCATAGCGGCCGTAAAATCCGTCCCATCGCTGGCATGGCGGTCAGCATTGCCTGCATCGCCGGGTCAGCCAGCAGCGCTTCCAACTGGCAGCCGAACCCGGCGGCCTCGTAGCCAAGTTCGCGCACCAGCCATCCCCTGCCGGATGGCAGGGACTGGCGCGGGGACTGGCTCAGGGACTGGCCTGGCTCCAGGGACTGATCGGGTTCGCGCCTGCCAGCGCGGCGCCCGGCACGTGCCGGGCGGGCCAAGCCCGGTCGCGTCAGCGCGCGCTCAAATCGGTGCACCACATGGCTGATCCGGCGCCACAACAGCACTGTCAGTCCCACCAGATGCGGCATCCGCAAAAACCGCCGCGCTATCAGGGCGGCAAGCCCGGCCACGATCAGCCCGAGCTTGCGCACCAGTTCGGGCGTACTCTCATGCAGTTGCGGGGAGGTTGATGCTGTATTCATGTCAGTAAATATAACTGAACAGCGTCACGACCGCAAGCATTTTTTTTGCGCCCAGGATGGCCCTCCCGGATCAACCCATCCGGAACCGGCACGAACCCATTCAGCGCGGAGTTATGGGCGAAGAGCCAGGTGACGTTATACAGAAACAGCAACGCCCGGTCCTCGGCCAGGATGCTGGCGATCTTATGATAGATCGGCGCCCGCCGCGCCGGGTCGGTCTCGGCGCGGCCGGACCAGCTATTGATGCTGCCAGAAAAGTCGCCGCGGTTCGCAATACCAAGCGCCCAAATGGTTGGAAGAGTCAGCCATTCTGGCGCTTGGTCTTACTAAAGTCCCAGTCGCAGCATGCCGGTGGCCCGTACGGCGGCTGAACGAGATCTGGCCTAATGCTCACGTTGTAACGACGGACCCGCCTATCGGAATCGCGGGTCCGCCTTATATACTTGTATCGATTGTGGCTGAACGCTATGCCTTGCGACGGCGCGCTGCCCCGATGCCGACAAGCGCCATACCCAGCAAAGCAATGCTTGCCGGTTCCGGCACGTCGCTACTGCTAATTGCGCCAGAGGCAGTTGCAGCTGAAACAAGCGTCACAAAACCAGTACCGCCGCTGTCCGTGTTAATGCCTGTCCAGGCACTCGTAATGCTGGTCCAGACGTCGTGCGACGACGTGCCCCAGTTGCTCAGCCCGGACGACGTCAGCCCATTATTGACCGGAAAACCCGCGACGGCACCCGGAATCAGAACGGTGTCGCTATTACCAATATCCGATGTAATGCCGGTGATGCCAAGGTTGGCCAGCGAGATCGCGCCTTCACCTGGGCTGAGCACAACCACCCCAAGGCCAGTCCCAGCGCCGGCCCAATTGATCGCATCGCGAAGGAAGCCGCGCGGACCGTTGAAGTTTGAGGCACCTGGGCCGTATGTGAGGTGGAAGTCGGCATCCTGGCCCGTGACGAACACCCGGTCCCCGAAGGTCGGCAACGCGCCAAGAAGTGAACCCGAGCCGC
>JACMOQ010000015.1 GCA_014377905.1 Acetobacteraceae bacterium
ACGGTGTCGCGGTGCCTGCCGCGATCACTAATGTCGGCAGGGTGATCGCCCCGAGGCTTGCGAGATCAAACCCGCGCGTCATCCCCGGATCGAGTGCCACCACCGCGGCGATGCGAGGGTCGCGGGTTGCGTGGGCGAGGCTGTTGAGTTCGGCGTCATTGATCTGGCTCAGCCCCCCGACGCAGGTAAAGCCTTGCGGATTGGCCCCGCAAAAGGAGCGCATCCTGGCGACATCGAAGCGGGCGCCGGCGTTGGCCAGCACCGTCCAGCCGCCGAGCGAATGGCCGATTGCGGCAATCTTGCCTTTAATGCGCTGTGACCAGATCGGATCGGTGGTCACAGCGTCGATCAGATGGCTGAGGTCGCCAGAGCGGCCCGCGAGTTTGGTGGCCCCTGATTGGCCCATATCGGCGGTGGTGCTGCCCGGATGATCGGGGGCGACGACGATATAGCCCTGGGCGGCAAGTACAGTAGCGAGCCAGCCGAGATTGGTCGCCCGACTGCCATAGCCGTGCGACAGCAGCACCAAAGGGTATTTGCCATCGCTGGGTAGCGCACCCTGGGATGCGTCAAAGCCAGCAAAAACGGCATTGCCACTGATGGCGGCGGTCGTGGTCGCCGCGGTTGGATACCACATCGCGACATGCAGGGCGCGATGCGTTTGCGTTGCGGGCAGGTCCATCTCGCGAAACCCGACTGGGTTGGCGGCAGCGGTAAGGGGAAGCAGCAAAATCAGAGCGGCGACAAATCGGTTCATTTCGGGTTCTCCATCCGTGTTTGAGTGGCCGGACCTTGGCCCCGCCGCCCGAACCATGCGACCTGAAACGCGTTTTCGGTCGTGCAAATGCGCGATATGGGTCGACAGACGGTTTGTATTCCACTATTCTAGAATTATGGAATTAAAACTCACCGCCGAAATTCTCGCCGCCATCGCCCAGGAAACCCGGCTCGACCTGCTGCGCCAACTGATCGCAGCACCGTCCGGCATGGCCGCGGGCGACCTCGCCGCCGCGCTTCATGTGCCGGCCTCGACCCTCAGCTTCCATCTTGCGGCACTCGAACGGGTCGGGATGATTTTCCCCACTCGCCACGGCCGCAGCATTATCCATGCCGTGCGCCCGGGAGCTTTGCGCGGCTTGATACGCGCGGTGACGGAGTTATGCGGCGGCGACCTCAGCCACCTGCCCACCCCGGCCAACGAGGATGATCGCATGATCCCCGCCTTCAACGTGTTGTTCGTTTGCACCCACAACGCTGCCCGGTCGATCATGGCCGAGTCGATCCTGACCAAGATCGGCGCCGGACGGTTTCACGCCTACTCGGCCGGATCGGCCCCCGGCGTCGCGCCGCTGCCGGCAGTTATCACCAAACTCGCCAGCCTCGGGCATGATGTGTCGCGGTTGGCCAGCAAGTCCTGGGACCGCGTCACCGGGCCGGCGGCGCCCAGGATGGATTTCGTGATCGCGCTTTGCGACACGCTCGCTGGCCAGTCCTGCCCGGATTTCGGCGCGCTGTCGGTCACTGGCGCCTGGCCGCTGCCAGACCCTGCGAAGTTCCACGGCAACCCCGCCGAGCAGGCCACCATGCTGAATGAGGTTTACGCCAGCCTGCGTCGCCGCATTGAGATCTTTATGTCGCTGCCCTTTGCCACGCTGGACCGGATGGCGCTAAAGGCGCGGCTTGATGAAATCGGTGTTGGCATGCAGGTGGCCTGAACCATGCGCATCGGCATTAACGGCATGGGCCGGATCGGGCGACTGGCTTTGCGGGCCGCGTTGGGCGGGGCATTCCGTCCGGATGACGACCCCCGGGCCGCCAATCGGCTCGATGTGGTGCATCTCAATGAACTAAAGGGCGGGATCGCGGCAACCGCGCATTTGCTCGAATTCGACAGTATTCATGGCCGCTGTCGGGACCGGATCGGGGTTGATGGCGGCCATATTGTCATTGGCGGCCAGCGCACGGGGTTCACTGAAGCAGCGGCTCCGGGCGATGTCCGATGGGGCGATCTGGGCTGCGATGTCGTGCTTGAATGCACCGGCAAGCTTCTGACCCCGGCGGCGCTGCAAGGCTATTTCGACCGCGGGGTGAAGCGGGTGATCGTCGCCGCGCCGGTGAAAGACCCGTCAGCACTCAACATCGTCGTCGGCGTCAATGACCG
>JACMOQ010000016.1 GCA_014377905.1 Acetobacteraceae bacterium
CTCGAACCGATGATGGAAAAAATCGAGGGCCAGGAAAAAGGCACGATTGTGCTGGCAACCGTGAAGGGCGATGTCCATGATATCGGCAAGAACCTTGTTGACATCATTCTGACCAATAATGGCTATCGCGTGATCAATCTCGGCATCAAGGTCAAGCTAGCCGACATGGTCGCGGCGGTGCGTGAACATCGTGCCCACGCGATCGGGATGTCCGGACTGCTGGTGAAATCGACCGTGGTGATGCGCGAGAATCTGGAGGAAATGTCCAGACTGAACCTCGATATCCCGGTTCTACTGGGTGGCGCGGCGCTGACCCGTAACTATGTTGAGGATGACTGCGTCCGCGCCTATGGCTGCGGCCGCGTCGCCTATGCGCGTGATGCTTTTGACGGGCTGCATCTGATGGACAAGGTCACCGGCAATGCGCTGGATGACTATCTGGCCGCGGTGCAGAAATCCCGCGAAGGCAAGTCGCGTAATACGGCGCGCAAACTCGGTGAGGCCGATGCCGCAGCGTTCCGCCCGGTGGATGTGGCCGAAGTCCGTGCCCGGCGCCATCGGCTGACCCAGGACGTGCCGACCATGACACCGCCATTCTGGGGGCCGCGGATTGTGGAAGCCGCACCGAAAGCCATCGTGCCCTTCATCAACGAACGCAGCCTGTATCAATTCCAATGGGGCTTCCGCAAACAGGGCCGCAGCTTTGATGATTTCCTCGGTTGGGCCAAGCAGGAATTGCGCCCGGTGATGCGGCGAATGCTGACGATCTGCGAGGCCGACGATATTTTGCGCCCGCAAGCGGCGTACGGCTATTGGAAGGCCGCCGGTCAGGGCAATGATCTGATCATCTTCGACCAGGACGGCACCACCGAACTCACGCGTTTCGCCCTACCGCGCCAGCCCAAGGATGACGGCGAATGCATCGCCGATTTCTTCCGTGATGTGGATGACGAAGAACGCGACGTGATCGGGTTGCAAGTGGTGACGGTCGGGCAGAAAGCATCCGACACTGCGCGGGTCTGGTTCGAGGATAATCGCTACCAGGACTATCTCTATCTGCACGGCCTGTCGGTCGAAATGGCCGAGGCGATGGCGGAATACACCCATAAGCGCATTCGTGCCGAACTGGGATTTGCATCCGAGGATGACCGCGACATCGACAAAATGCTGCAACAATCCTATCGCGGCAGCCGCTATTCATTCGGCTATCCGGCGTGCCCGCGCCTGGAGGATCAGGAGCCCATCCTGAAGCTGTTGCAGGCCGAGAAGATCGGGGTTTCGCTGTCGGATGAATTCCAGTTACACCCCGAGCAATCGACGAGTGCGATTGTAGTGCTGAACCCGAAGGCGAAGTATTTTTCGGTTTGAAAGTTCGGGGCGGCGTGAAAGGCAGCGATCAGTGTCCCGCTGCCCCGGATCCGCCCCAACGGTTTGACAGCGCTGGCGACCGGCTCTTATGGTCTCCCGCAGTTTTGTGCGGGTGCGAAGACCGGTGTCCCCACCGGCATTTCGCGCCCGCATCGCTATGACACATGCAACTCCAACAACGGTAGCCATTCCATGAAGATCCTAGTCCCCGTCAAGCGGGTGGTCGATTACAACGTCAAGGTTCGGGTCAAGTCAGACGGCACCGGGGTGGAAACCGCCGGGGTGAAAATGTCGATGAATCCGTTCGACGAAATCGGCATTGAGGAAGCGGTTCGTCTCAAGGAAAAAGGCGTGGCAACCGAGATCGTGGCCGTGTCGATGGGGGTGGCCGCCTGCGCTGAAACCATCCGCACCGCACTCGCCATGGGCGCCGATCGCGGCATTCTGGTTGAAACCGATGCCGACTTGCAGCCGCTCGCGGTCGCCAAATTGATGAAGGCGCTGGTCGACAAGGAACAGCCTGGGCTGGTCATTCTTGGCAAGCAGGCGATCGATGACGATATGTCGGCTACTGGCCAGATGCTCGCGGCCCTGCTTGGCTGGGCGCAGGGCACTTTCGCCAGCAAGGTTACCGTCGATGGCGACAAGATGGAAGTGATCCGCGAAGTTGACGGCGGGCTTGAAACCGTCTCGCTGAACCTGCCGGCGATTATCACCACCGATTTGCGCTTGAATGAGCCGCGCTACGCATCGCTGCCCAACATCATGAAGGCGCGCAAGAAGCCGATCGATAATGTGAAACCGGAAGACCTCGGCGTGGATGTGACCCCGCGTCTGACGGTGGTGAGCGTGGCCGAGCCGCCAAAGCGGCAGGCAGGGGTAAAAGTTGGCTCGGTTGCCGAGCTGGTGGCGAAGCTGCGGACCGAAGCAAAGGTAATTTAAGATGGGCGTTCTCGTATTACTCGACCACGAAGCCGGCATCATCAAGCAGCCCTCGCGCTCGGCTATTGCGGCCGCGACGAAACTTGGTGAGGTCCATGCCCTGGTCGCCGGCCACGGCGTGCAGGCCGCCGCCGCCGCCGCCGCTAAATTGCCGGGCGTTGCCAAGGTATTGCTGGCGGATGCGCCGGACTATGCCCACGCGATGGCAGAGCCGATGACGGCACTGCTGGTGTCACTTGCCCCCGGCTATTCGCATCTGCTCGCCGCGACCACCGCAATCGGCAAGAACATCATGCCGCGCGTGGCAGCCTTGCTCGATTGCCAGCCGATCAGCGACATCTCGGGCGTGGTTGATGCCGATACCTTCGTGCGGCCGATTTATGCTGGCAACGCGATGGCAACGGTGAAATCGTCGGATGCCAGGAAGGTGATCACGGTTCGCGCTGCGAGCTTTGATCCTGTTGCCGCCGAGGGTGGCAGCGCCCCGATTGAGGCAATCGCGGCAGTGGCATCGCCCGAGATTTCCCGCTTCATTTCCGCCGAGCTGTCGAAAAGCGAACGGCCGGAACTGACAGCCGCTCGGGTGGTGATCTCCGGCGGGCGCGGCATGCAGAATGGCGATAATTTTGCCCTGCTCGACCCGATCGCCGATGCCCTTGGGGCAGCCGTCGGCGCCAGCCGCGCCGCCGTCGATGCCGGCTTTGTGCCCAATGATTATCAGGTCGGGCAGACTGGCAAGATTGTGGCGCCGGATCTCTATATCGCAGTCGGAATTTCCGGGGCGATCCAGCATCTGGCCGGCATGAAGGACAGCAAGGTTATTGTCGCGATTAACAAGGACGAGGAAGCGCCGATCTTTTCGGTGGCCGATTATGGCCTGGTGGCCGATTTGTTCGTCGCCCTGCCAGAATTTGCCGCTGAGCTGAAAAAAGCCTGATGAACGTCACGGCAGGTGCAGGCCAGGCAGACGAATTGCTCGGTTCGCCAGTGATCGCCAAGGTCGGCGTCATTGGCGCCGGGCAAATGGGCAATGGCATCAGCCATGTCTGCGCATTGGCCGGCCTGCCAGTGGTGTTGCTTGACGTAAAAGCCGACGCGCTGGTTCGCGCGATGGCGACGATGGATCGCAATCTGGAACGCCAGGTCGCCCGTACCGTGATTTCGGCCGAAGACAAGGCGGCAGCCCTCGCCCGGATCACCACCAGCACCGATTATGCTGCCTTCGGTGACTGCGACATGGTGATCGAAGCGGCAACTGAGAAAGAGGACGTCAAGCGCCTCATCTACAAAGCGCTGACCCCGCATTTGCGGACATCCTGCATTGTTGCGTCGAATACGTCGTCAATCTCGATTACCCGGCTTGGCGCCAGCACCGACCGGCCCGAGAAATTCATCGGCATGCACTTCATGAACCCGGTCCCGGTGATGAAGCTGGTCGAGGTTATTCGCGGCATTGCCACCGATGAGCCGACTTTCCATGCGGTGCAAATGTTGGCGCGTCGTTTAAATAAGACCAGCACTGTGTCCGAGGATTTTCCCGCCTTCATTGTCAACCGCATCCTGGTGCCGATGATAAATGAGGCGGTTTACGCATTGTATGAAGGTGTCGGCTCGGTCGTCGGGATCGATACCGCGATGAAGCTGGGCGCGAACCACCCGATGGGGCCGCTTGAACTGGGCGATTTTATTGGGCTGGATACGTGCTTGTCGATCATGCAGGTGTTGCATGAAGGTCTGGCGGACAGCAAATACCGACCCTGCCCATTGCTGGTGAAATATGTAGAGGCTGGTTGGCTCGGGCGCAAAACCGGGCGCGGGTTTTACGACTATTTGCAAACACCGCCGCGCCCTACGCGGTAGCGGCTTTTCAACCGACGCGGGCGGCCGCTTGCTGGGCGAGCATCCGGCTGCGGGATATCGCAGGCTGGACGGTTTCTTCAACTTTCTTGGTTTGGCGCTGCACGAAATCACGCAGCACCGAAATCAGGGTGATGTAAACATAATACGTTTCAAAATAGGTCAGGCTCAACAGCGCGCCGGAAACCGAGTACGCTATGAGACCTAGGCGCATCCAGGTCGCCAGATCGCTGGCCCAGGCAAGTTCGGGGCGCCCTTTTGCCATTCGGTTAATCGCCCGTATGTTGGCATACGCCGTAACCAGCAGGCCGAGGAACAACCCAAGGCCGATGAAGCCAGTGTCGCCAAAAGCCTGAAAATAGATGCTGTGCGCTTCTAGCGGGCCGCCAAGCGTTCCTGTGTCCATAAAAAAGCTGAACGAATTAAAGCGTGACCGATAGGCGTCGTGCACCCGGGGATCAACGCTCACACCAAAGCCGCCGCCGGTCAGCGGGCGATCGAACGCGATCACAGTATTCATTTTCCAGGCCGCAACCCGGCCCATGAATGACCCATCCTCCTCGGCTGTGTTAATCGTTCCCATCCGGGTACGCCATTCATCGGTCGTCAGCGACAAACCAGCCGCTCCGATCAGGCAAACTGCCAGCAAGACCGGAATCTTGTTTTTCGACTGCAGGATCAGCACCAGTACGACCGACGCCAAGCCTGTCATCGCGCCACGCGAGCCGGATCCGACGACGGCGGCAATATTAATACCGACTGCCAGCCGGGTTGAAATTCGAACGATTTGCTGTTTGGAGTATGCTGAAAGATACCAAAGCAAAGGTGCCAGCATCATTAGGGCAACGGCAAAGTAGTTATTATCGCCGAAATTCGCAGGCGGCTCGATCTTGTGCCCGCCCGCCGTCGCCATGTATCGCAGTCCCTCCAACGTGCCGTGAATGCCCAGGCCAAGGCAGATTGCCAACACGATGCCATGAATTCCCAGGCGTGTGGAAATCAGCGACACCAATACGATGGCCAGGGTGAATATCTTGCTGACGCGATCGTAAATCTCATCATTGCGTGCTTCAGCACTGATTGCGAAAAAATATGATACTGAAAGCTGGATAAAAAATAAAATTAAAAGAATAACGTGGGTGTCAAAATATGGCTTTCTCTTGGTTTTATCAAAAAACAAGGCAATCAATGTTGCAATTGCCGCAAATTTATTAAACGAAATACCGCGCGCAAAACTATAGACATAGGCGTTGGGTGACACCAGCGCGACCCAGATCCACAGCATGACCCCGGTTGCCGCGCGTTTGAATACAGCCGGCAACATTGAAATAAACAAGACAATAAAAGCCAAATCGCGCATAGACTGATTGCTCTCTTAGCGCTGCAGCTGGCGCTTGGCCGCCACGTCGGTCCGCGACGGGAGCTTGCCGTTTTTCGATTTTGCACGTTTGTCTGGAAGTGTTTCGTAATACGCGAATAAGCCGCTCGTGGGCTCACCTGGCTTACGGCCTGCCATCTTTACCAGCCAATAGCAGGCCAGGACCATGATCCCGACATCCACGAAATAGAAGACCGCCTCCATTCATCGCGCTCCCTTTGCGGTCCTAGCCAAATTGCGGTGCCGCGCCGCGTCCCACCATCGCTAGTAGCTCCCGCCGAGTATCGGCGTTGTCACGAAACGCGCCAAGCATCCTGCTGGTGACCATTCCAACACCTGGCATGTGCACGCCGCGGGTGGTCATGCACTGATGCTGCGCCTCAATGATGACAGCCACACCCCTCGGCTGTAGCACATCGTTGATCGTGTTGGCGATCTGGGCAGTCATTTTCTCCTGGATTTGAAGACGCTTGCCATAGGCTTCAACAACACGGGCCAGTTTGCTGATCCCGACCACACGGTTTCGCGGTAGGTAAGCGACGTGGGCGACCCCGATAATCGGCACAAGATGATGCTCGCAATAACTTTCGACCCTGATGTCACGCAGCAATACAATCTCGTCATATCCATCGGTTTCTTCAAATGTGCGCTCCAGAAGCGCTACCGGATCTACCGCGTATCCGGCGAAGAATTCCTCGTACGACCGAACGACGCGTTCGGGCGTGCCAGCCAAGCCCTCCCGCGTCGGCATATCCCCAGCCCAACGCAGCAGAACGCGCACCGCCTCTTCTGCCTCGGCGCGGGTTGGTCTTGGTTCGCTAGCGGGGGCATTGTTCGGCACGCCGTCTTGTTGGGGATGAAGGGGCAATGGCGGCGTCCTCAGTGTTATCGCATGGCAAAACAGTTTAAATCTGCGGCAATACAGCCAGGCGCGTGGCGAGGATAATGTCGCAATTCATTCAGACGCAAGATGGTCCTCGGCGGGCGCCGACATTCCACCTTCCGCGGCCGACGATGCGACATTGGAGAATTGTGGAGAAAATATCGCCGGGCGCGGCGCGCGCACCTTCGTGATTTGCATATACTACGCCATAGTAGGCGTTCACTGGTGCGGTCGAGAAGACTCGAACTTCCACAGGGTTTCCCCCACAAGCACCTCAAGCTTGCGCGTCTACCATTTCGCCACGACCGCATCGTGAAGGTGGCGGGATATAGCCGATGAACTCACAGGTATCAATGGACGAAGTTGCCCCCCTTCAAGCCACCCCGGAATGGCAGACCGCCACCGGCTTCACAGCCTACCCCGAAGCCATCGTTGCCATGCAGGCACGGGTCGCGATGATCCACGCCGGCACTGCGGCCGAGCAGGTTTGGCTGGTCGAGCATCCACCACTCTACACTGCCGGCACATCCGCTGATCCGGCCGATCTAACCGCGCCGGATCGGTTTCCGACCTATGCCGCCGGGCGGGGCGGGCAATGGACATATCATGGGCCAGGGCAGCGCACGGGGTATGTCATGCTCAACCTCAACCACGCACATGGCCGCGTGCCGGCACGGGACGTGCGGTGCTATGTCAACGGACTGGAAGACTGGATGATCCGCACCCTTGGGCGCTTCGGGGTTATGGGGGAGCGGCGGCAGGGCAGGGTCGGCATCTGGGTCGTGACCAATGCGGGCGAAGCGAAGATCGGCGCCATCGGGGTTCGGGTGACGCGCTGGGTCAGTTGGCATGGCATCGCGCTCAACGTGCATCCAGACCTCAGCCATTTCAGCGGCATCGTGCCATGCGGGATCAGCGAACATGGCGTCACCAGCCTGGCAGCCCTCGGGGTAACGGCGACGATGGCGGATGTAGATGCGGCGTTGAAATCCTGCTGGGGTGAGGTGTTTACCTGAACCATGTCGCCAGAAATGTCCCCGGCGCCAGCACCGCAAACGCCCAAAGCGGCGCGGACAGCCAGTTTGCGATCTGGAAACGCAGCCAGGGCATTTCGAACACCCCGCAGAGCAACGGCACCGTCGCCCGCAACGGCGAGAAAAACCGGCATAGCACCACGCTCATCGCACCCCAGCGACGGAAAAACCGTTCGCCACGCATTACCATCTCGGGGTAGCGCGACATCGGCCATATGCTCAAGGCGCGGCCCTTCACCCGGTCTCCGATCCAATACGACACCCAGTCACCCAGCCCGGCCCCGATCGACATCGCCCCCCATATCGGCCAAAAATCGAGCCCGCTGGCCCCCACCAGGCCGCCAAGCGCGACGACAAACCATGTCGGGACCACAAGCGACACAAATGCCAGCGACTTGAAAAAGGTGAACGCCAGAAAGATCGCCGGCGCCCATGCTGCGTTGGCTTGCACAAAGCCGATCAGCGCGTCGACATAGCCACTCATGCGCGGGCCAGAACCAGGAATTGCTCGGCCACCGCCACATCGGCTGCCACTCGCAAGCGCCCGGCATGGGCATCGGCATCACGACCCCAAAGTTCCTCCTGGAATATATCGTCAAGCACCGACACCGCATGCGCCTCCGCACCCGACAGCGCGCCATCAGCGACCGCGAGCCCGAGCACCAGGCTGCCAAGCGCGGGCACCAGCACCCCAAGGCCTGCGAGACCAATTGTGTCATGGCCCGCAACTGCCTCGGCGAGCGCTGCCAGCGCCGAGATATCTTGCGGCAGGTGAATAATCCCGGCTGTCGCCACCAACTTGGCGCCATGGGTGCGATGCGCCCAGTCGAGCCAGGGTTGCCATTCCGCGTGCTGGCGTTCCACCAGGCGCTGCGGACGCTCTGCGCGGTAGCACAACAGATCGCTCTCGCCATACCTGGCCAATTCCAGCGCAATGGCCTCCCGCGCCGGTGCCACCCGTTCCTGGGCCGTTCCGGCAAGCCGGGTCAGAGCCATGGATTGCAGGTTGAAATCCCCGCCTTTGGCACCGCCTGCCGCCTGCCATTCGGCGGCGATGGCCTCGGCCAATGGCCGGCCTGGCACTGCCAAAGCAGCGCCGCCCGGAATGCGCACCGGCTTGCCGTCAAGGTGGATTTGCCACCCCCCGACGCCGCCGACAGTTTCGGCATTATCCCAAAAGCGCTTCATCCATTGGTTCCTGGTTTAGGCGTTGGCATTGGATCGAGTTTAATCGGCGGCGAGCGCGGCAAGGCCCCTGCCACGCCAAAGCGGGCCAGCGCAAGCGCATCCGGACAGGCATCGCCACCACGCTGGGCCGCGGTTACCCCGGCATCAAATGGCGTTGTCGTCGGCGGGCGATTATCGATCAGCAGGCGCGCATCCATCAAGCTGCCGTCGAGCAACATCGGCACCGCAAGGCCCTGGCCGAGCAGTCGCAATTGCGGGCGGATGCGGATGTCGATCTGCTCAGCTTCGGTTTGCATGCCGCCCTCGGCCTGGATCAACAGTCGGTTGGTATCAAGCACCACAGTCTGCACTTCCACCTTACCACGATCCGCCGTCATGGCGGCGGCAAAGCAGCGCATGCGCGACGCCCCGGTCGCGGACTGCATCAGGCTCAACGGCAATCCGGTGAGCCGCAGGGCGGCAAAAATATATTGGTTAAATATCGTCGTATTCAATTCGCCATCCACCAGCGCGAGGCCGAACCGCCCGCTCAGGCTGCTGGCAATCCCATGCGGGTCGCGGCCGGCGGCGGTGATATCCACACTCGCCGCAACAGTGCCGACAATGTCCTCCGCACGTTGCAGGGC
>JACMOQ010000222.1 GCA_014377905.1 Acetobacteraceae bacterium
AGACCGCAACGTAAGCCAGGGGTGGCGGCGATGGATCGCGGGAAATGATGGTGAGCATTTCGAGCCGCCCAATCGCGCCCGCATCCAACCGGCGTTTCAGTTCGGCGAAATGCGGATCGAAGCGGCGGTTGAAGCCGACCATCAAGGCAACCCCGGTGCGGCGCACGGTGGCAAGGCAGTCTTCCACCCGCTGGACCGATAAATCGATCGGCTTTTCGCAGAAAATCGCCTGTCCGGCATTGGCCGCGGCCTCGATAAAGTCGGCATGGGTCGGGGTCGGCGAGGCGATCAGCACCGCCTGGGCAGAAAATGCCGCATCAAGGCTGATGACCTGCGAGCCACAGCTTTGCGCCAATCTGCTGGCGGCACCAACATCGGGGTCTGCGATACCCACGAGGCGCGCGCCTTGATGGGCAGCGATATTGCGGGCATGGATATGGCCAATCCGGCCGGCGCCAATGACGGCGATGTCAAGCATGGGGCATTCCTCCGTGGTGGTGGAAGCATAAGGAAGGGCTCGCCAATGTCCAAGGTCCGGCTGACCGCAGCCCAAGCGCTGGTGCGGTATCTCGCCGCGCAAACCAACGCCGATGGCGCGCCGATCTGCGCCGGCGTGTGGGCGATTTTCGGTCATGGCAATGTCGCCGGCATGGGCGAGGCGTTGCAGGGGGCGGGCGATGCGTTGCCGACTTACCGCGGGCAGAATGAACAATCGATGGCGTTTGCCGCGATCGGGTTTGCCAAGGCATCCAACCGCCAGCGCTTCATGGCCTGCACCAGTTCGATCGGACCGGGGGCGACGAATATGGTGACGGCGGCCGCGGTCGCCCATGTCAACCGGCTGCCGGTGCTATTGCTGCCCGGCGATGTCTTCGCCAACCGCCTGCCCGATCCGGTGCTGCAACAGGTGGAAGACTTCGCCGACGGCACGGTATCCGCCAATGACTGCTTTCGTCCGGTGAGCCGCTATTTCGACCGTATTTCCCGGCCTGAACAATTGCTCACGGCCCTGCCCCGCGCCATGGCGGTGCTGACCGATCCCGCCGCCTGCGGGCCGGTAACCTTGGCGCTGTGCCAGGACACCCAAGCCGAGGCCTATGATTATCCGGAGAGCTTTTTTGCGCCTCGGGTCTGGCGCATCAGGCGGCCATTGCCGGACCGCGCCGAACTAGCCGATGCCATCGCCGCATTGCGAGCGGCCAAGGCGCCGCTGATTATCGCCGGTGGCGGGGTGCATTACAGCGGGGCGTGTGACGCGCTTGCCGCCTTTGCCAGCGCACATGGCATTCCGGTCGCCGAAACCCAGGCCGGCAAGTCAGCTTTGCGGCACGATCACCCGATGAACCTTGGGGCAATTGGCGTTACCGGGACCGGGGCTGCCAACGCGGCGGCGGCAGAGGCCGATCTGATTTTGGCGGTCGGCACGCGGCTCGCCGATTTCACCACCGGGTCCTGGGCAGGGTTCAGTGCGCCGATCCTGGCGCTGAACGTGCAGTCGTTTGACGCTGGCAAGCACGGCGCCATCCCCCTGGTGGCTGATGCGGCGGAGGGCTTGGCGGCACTGACGGGGCATCGCGCGCCCCCGGAATGGGCCGCGCGCTGCCAGGCGCGGCTGGCGGACTGGCGCACGGCGGTGGCGGCGGTGACTGCACCGGCCACCGGCTTGCCGAGCGACGCCCAGGTGATCGGCGCGGTGCAACGCTGGGCGTGCGACGATACCGTCGTGGTTGCTGCCGCTGGTGGATTGCCTGGGGAATTGCACAAATTATGGCAGGCCGGCGCGCCTGGCAGATATCACGTCGAATATGGCTATTCCACCATGGGCTACGAAATTGCCGGCGGGCTTGGGGTGAAGCTCGCCCGGCCAGACCACGAGGTGGTGGTGCTGCTGGGGGATGGCAGTTGGCTGATGCTGAACGCGGAAATTCTCACCTCCGTCATGCTTGGGGCGAAGCTGATTGTGGTGCTGCTGGATAATGGTGGCTTTGCCTGCATCGATCGCTTGCAGCGTGGCACTGGCGGGGTGGGGTTCAATAATTTGCTCGCCGATGCGCGGCAGGTGGCAATGCCGACGCTTGATTTTGCCGCACAGGCGCGGGGGCTGGGGGCGCTGGCGATCACCGTCGATGGGATTGCCGACCTTGAAGCTGCGCTGCTGACCGCGCGTGGCGCTGACCGCACCATTGTGATTGTATTGCGTACCGATGCGCGCGCCAGCACCGAAGTCGGCGGCCAATGGTGGGACGTGGCGGTGCCGGCTGTTTCTGCGCGCGCGGAGGTTCAGGCCGCGCGTGCCGCCTACGAGGCTAAATTGCGGGAGCGCGCGGAATGAGTGTTCGTATCGGCACCAACCCGATTGCCTGGTCCAATGACGATCTGCCGGCGCTGGGGGGGGATACGTCGCTGGACACCTGTCTCGCCGAAGCGCGGGAAGCCGGCTTCGTGGGTATCGAGCTTGGCAATAAGTTTCCGCGCAATGCGGTGAAATTACGCCCAATCCTCGCGGCGCACGGCCTGGCGCTGATATCGGGCTGGTATTCCGGGGCGCTGTGCGAACGCGATGCCGAGGCTGAAATGATCGCGTTGCGCCCGCATCTCGATGTGTTGAAAGCGATGGGGTGCGACGTGCTGATCTATGCCGAATGCGCCGGCACCGTGCATGGCCGCCAAAGCGTGCCGCTGTCGCGCCGGCCGGTGATGCCGGAAGGGGATTGGGTGCCGTTCGCCGCGCGGCTGACCGCGCTTGCTGAAATGACCGCCGCCGAGGGTGTGGCGCTGTGCGTGCATCACCATATGGGCACCCGCATTCAGACCGGCGCCGAAATAGACCGAATAATGGCAATGACCGGCGGGGCGGTGAAGCTGCTGCTTGATACCGGGCACGCGACCTGGGGCGGCGCCGATCCGGCAGCACTGGCCCGCCGTCATCGCGCACGGATCGGGCATGTGCATTGCAAAGATGTGCGCGCTGCTGTGATGGCGCGGGCCAATTCGGACGACTGGAGTTTCCTCGATGCGGTGATCGCGGGAGTGTACACCGTGCCGGGAGACGGGATGATCGACCTGTCGGCCGTGCTGCGCGAATTGCCAGATTACGATGGCTGGTTGGTGGTTGAAGCCGAACAGGACCCGGCAAAGGCCAACCCGTTGCAGTATGCGAAATTGGGGTATGCCAGCGTGATGGCGGCGTTGCGCGGATAGGCTTGCTGGGATCGCGTGCACAGGGCAGAAACCAGCAGCACCTAAATTTATCCCGAGGAAACCAATCCATGTCCATCGCCGTTACCGCCGCACCGGAATCCGTGGGCCTGGCATCCGACCGTCTTGCCCGCATCGACACGTGGCTCAACGGCATGGTCGATAGCGGCAAGCTGCCGGGGGCGTCGGCTGCCATCATGCGGCACGGGCAAGTGGCTTATTTTAAGGCGGTGGGGAAATCCGACATCGCCCGCGGCACCGCGATGGTGGCCGACACCATCGTGCGGATCTATTCGATGACCAAGCCGCTGACTTCGGTCGCGATCATGATGCTCTACGAGGAAGGCCACTTTCAGCTCGACGATGCGATTTCGAAGGTGCTGCCGGAATTCGCAACCAGCCATGTTTATGTCGGCGGCTCGCGGATGAAATACCAGTCCACCCCGGCGGTGCGCGGCATCACCTATCGCGATCTGCTGACGCACACTTCAGGTTTGAGCTACGCGTTCATGGAATCAACCACGGTCGATGCGCTGTATCGGTTAAACAAGATTGAATTTAATACGCCGGGCGACCGTAACCTGCGCGAAATGACCAAGGCAATTGCGGCCCTGCCGCTGCTCGCGCAGCCGGGTGCGGCGTGGAATTATTCCAACGCCACCGACGTGTTGGGCTGCCTGGTGCAGGAAATATCGGGCGTGTCGTTCGACGACTTCATGCGCACCCGCATTCTGGCACCGCTCGGCATGGTCGATACCGACTTCACCGTCGCCCCGAGCAAGCTGCCGCGCTTTGCCACCAATTACTACACCAACCCGAAAGACGGCTCCCTCGGGATCGTCGATGATGGGCAAAACAGCAATTACGCCAAGCCGTTGGGCGTGATTTCCGGTGGTGGCGGGCTGACCGGCACGATCGGCGACTATATGCGCTTCTGCCGCTTCATGCTGAACAAGGGCACACTCGACGGCGTGCGCCTGCTGGGGCGCAAGACGGTGGAATTGATGACGTCCAACCATCTGCGCGGCGACATGGCGGCAATGGGTGCTTCGCGCTTTTCGGAAACCACCTATGACGGCATCGGCTTCGGGCTGGGCTTTGCCGTCACAATCGATCCGGCGCAGGCGCAGATCATGGGCAGCGCCGGCAGCTACGCCTGGGGCGGGGCGGCGAGCACGGTGTTCTGGTGTGACCCGGTGGAGGATATGGCAGTGGTGTTCTTTACCCAGTTGATGCCGTCGAGCACCTATCCTGTCAGCAAGGACATGCGGGTTTTGGCTTATCAGGCGATTGTTGATTGAAGGGTTAGCGGTCCGCCGCCCAATAGCATAGGCCATTCTGGAGCCACGCAATGACCATCACCACCGAAACCACCGGCGCGGTCGCCACAGTCACCATCAACCGCCCCGAGAAAATGAACGCGCTGACCGCTGAAATGCGCGAGGGGCTGATCGCGGCGTTTGAGAAAATTCGCTTCGACAGTGCGATCCGCGCGGTGATCCTGACCGGGGCAGGCACCAGTTTTTGCGCTGGTGCCGATGTGGACAAAATGGCCGGGCGCGATACTGGATTGCCCGCCGGGCGGGCGCGGCTGCAAAGCCTGAGCCATGTTTACATGCGGCTGCTGCATGCGCTGGAAAAGCCGGTGATCGCGGCGGTGCGTGGCCATGCGGTCGGCATCGGAATGTCGCTGGCATTGGGCTGCGACATCATGCTGGCATCCGATACCGCGAAGTTCGGCCAGACCTTCCGGCGCATTGGCCTCGCCCCGGATGGCGGCGGCATTTGGTATCTGGCGCGCCGCCTGCCGCTCAATATTGCGAAAGAACTGGTGTTCACCGGGCG
>JACMOQ010000223.1 GCA_014377905.1 Acetobacteraceae bacterium
TCACGCGGTTGTTTCCAGACGCTGGGCTTAATAATGGCGCTGTTGAATATCTGCCAGATGAATACATCGCCCATCCTCGAATCGGCAAATTCCTCAATCCAGCGCGCCCGTGCCCGTGCGGCGGCGCCGTCGGGGAACAGCGCGGGCGCGGGGTAGCGTTCATCGAGATATTCGGCGATGGCAGTGCTGTCGGCCAACGTTACCTGATCATCGATGAAAACTGGAATGCGGCGGAGCGGGTTGAGGCGTGAAAACGCGTCATTGCCCTGGAATGCGACAATCGGGTCGCAGCGCCAAGCAATGCGCTTCAAGTCGCAAACTGCCATGATTTTGCGCACATAGGGCGAGACGGCGCTGCCGATGATGGTGGCCGACGGGCGCAAGGCGAGCTCGTCTGTGCGGGCGCGGGTTTGCACCTTACGCCGGCGTAAATTCTCTCGCAGGGCCGCCGCTTCACGGTCGCGGCGCGCCTGTCGGGCAGAGGCTGCCTGTGGGCTGAGATAGGGAACGGGCTTTTCGGTCATAATTTCGTCACTTGCTGCCTTGACCTGCCAGGATAGCATGCTATTTGCCCATTAATCCCGGGTAACAACGGGTTGCTTTTTCCATTTATCGGGGAGACCGCCAAAATGCGCGCGTCCAATTTATTTCTTACCCTCGTCGCCACAACCATGCTGGCGGGCGTCGCAAGTGCCCAACCAATCAAAATTGGCTTGACCGGTCCATATACGGGCGGCTCGGCGTCGATGGGCGTGTCGATGCGTGATGGCGCCAAGCTGGCAGTGACCGAAATCAACAAGGCTGGCGGCGTGATGGGCCGGCAACTGGTGGTCATCGAACGCGACGACGAAGCCAAGAATGAAGTCGGCGTCCAGATCGCGCAAGAATTGATCAAAAAGGAACAAGTGGTCGCGACGCTGGGCTTCATCAACACCGGCGTGGCACTCGCGTCGCAGCGTTTCTACCAGGAAGCCGAAATCCCGGTGCTAAACAATGTCGCCACCGGCACGGTCATCACCGGCCAGTTCTTGCCACCCAAGGAAAAGGCCAACTACATCTTCCGCATGTCTGCCAATGATACCATCCAGAGCGCGATGATCGTCGAGGAGGCCATCAAGCGTCGCGGGTTCAAGGCGCCGGCGATCTTGGCCGACAGCACCAATTACGGCCAACTCGGCCGCACCGATCTTGAAGCTGCCCTTGCCAAAGCCGGGGTGAAGGCGGTGGCGGTGGAAAAATTCAATATCGGCGATACCGACATGACGTCGCAATTACTGCGTGCCAAGTCGGCCAATGCGGACGTGATTCTGACTTACGGCATCGGCCCGGAACTGGCGCAGATCGCCAACGGTATGGCCAAGCTGGGCTGGAAACTGCCGATGATCGGCAGTTGGACCTTGTCGATGGCGACCTTCATCGACAATGCCGGCGCCAATGCCGATGGCGCTTCGATGCCGCAGACCTTCATCCAGATCCCGAACACTCCCAAGCGGAAGGCCTTCATTGAGGCCTATCAGGCCGCTTACAAGGTCGATCGCTTTCCGTCCCCGGTGTCGGCCGCGCAAGGGTATGACAGCGTCTACGTGCTGGCGGCCGCGATCGCGCAGGCGAAATCGACCGAGGGCCCAAAGATCCGTGCCGCGCTGGAAAACCTGCAAACCAAGGTTGAGGGCGTGATGACCAACTATGATAATCCCTTTAGCGCAACCGATCACGAGGCGGTGACCTACAATATGCCAGTGTTTGGCGTGGTGAAGAATGGCCGGGTGGTGGCGGCGCATGAAGAAGATGTGATCGGGGATAAGGCGCTTCGGCTTAAGACGAAATAAGGGAAGGCGAGAGAAAGCAGTTCTTTTTGTGAACAAAAAGAACCAAAAAAACTTTCTCACAGTTTGCTGCCGTTGGCTCGGGAACCCACCGCGGTCCCACGCCAACGTCCGCAATTATCAAAAAGTTTTTTTGCTTCTTTTTGTTCAAAAAAAGAAGACCCTTCTTTAAGGACCCGATCCTTGCAAATTCTAGCCCAACTCATCGCCAGCGGCATCGCGGTCGGCATGATCTACGGGGTCATCGCGTTTGGCTACCAGCTCACGTTCGCCACCTCCAAGACCCTCAATTTCGGCCAGGGCGAGGCGCTGATGCTTGGCTCCCTGGTTGGCTGGACGGTGGTTGCCGTCACCGGGTATCTGATTATGCTGCCGATCGTGCTCGCCTTCGGGTTGCTGCAAGGTGCTGTTGTCGAGCGGTTGGGAGTGCGGCAGGCAATCAAGACCAAATCGGAAGCCGGCTGGATCATGGCAACGATTGCGTTGGGCATCATCTTCAAAAACCTCGCCGAGAATATCTGGGGCCGTGATGCGCTGAAATTCCCGTCGCCGCTGCCCGAAGCGCCGCTGTCGTTCATGGGGGTCAATGTGCTGCCGATGGAGGTGGCGATCGTGGTCGGCGCGCTGGCGATGATGCTGGCGGTGGAGGTGTTCAATCGCCGCTCGATCTACGGCAAGGCCGTGGTGGCAACCGCGGTCGATCGTGATGCGGCCGGTTTGATGGGGATCAACACATCGCTGGTGATCACGTTTTCCTACGCGCTGTCGTCGATGACGGCCGCTTTCGCGGGCGTGCTGGTGGCGCCGGTGACCTTGACCGGGGCTTCGATGGGGGGCGTGCTGGGCCTGAAAGCGTTCTCGGTCGCCATCATTGGCGGGCTGTCATCGGGCATGGGGGTGGTGGTTGGCGGGCTGATCCTGGGCATCACCGAGACCTTAACTGGCTACTACATCTCAACCGGGTACAAGGACGTGCCTGGGCTGGTGCTATTGCTGCTGGTGCTGTCGTTAAAGCCGGCTGGTCTGTTCGGCCGCGCGACCATCAAAAAGGTCTGAGCATGGTGCGCGCCGCGCTGAAACTTGGCCTTGTCGCGGCCCTGGTGCTGTTCCCGTTCGCGGTCACCAGCCCGTATTATCTGCACTTGCTTGTCGTGGTGGCGATCTTCTCGATTGTCGCACTCGGCCTTGATATTGTGTTTGGCTATACGGGCGAGGTCTCACTCGGCCATGCCGCCTTGTTCGGGGTCGGGGCCTATACTGCCGGGGTGCTGGAATTTCAATTCGGCATTGGTTTCTGGGTGGCGTTGCCGCTGGGGGCCTTGGTGGCAGCCGGGTTTGGTGCGCTGCTGGCCTTGCCGGCCTTGCAGGTAACCGGCCCCTATCTGGCGATGGTGACACTCGCCTTCGGCACCATCATCGCGATCCTGATTAACGAGATGACGTTCCTGACCAACGGCCCGCTCGGCATTTCGCTCACCAAGCCATTCTTCGCCGATCTGCGCGAGGCCTTGCCCTGGCTCGGCATGTCCAAGCCGCGGATGCGCGATGTGGAATATTACTACGTGGTGGTGGCCTGCCTGCTGGCGACGTTGGTGGTGATCAACCGGCTGCTGGCGTCGCGCTTCGGCCGCGCATTCGAGGCTTTGCGCGACAGCCCGGTCGCATCCGATTGTATGGGGGTCAGCGTCTATTCCCATAAGGTGCTGGCCTTCGTGCTCAGCGCGGGCTTCGCGGGGTTGGCGGGGGTGCTGTTCACCTACTCGGAGCAATATATCGCGCCGAATAATTTCAGCTTCGATTTGTCGATCGGCTTTCTGCTCGCCGTCACGATGGGGGGGCGCAAGTCGCGGATCGGGCCAATCCTCGGCACAGTGGTGGTGGTGTTCCTGCCCAATCTGCTCGCCGATATCGAATTATTCCGCATTGTCGCGGGCATGATCGCCGCGGTCGCGGTGGTGGTGGGTGGCATCATCGCGGTGCGCGAGCCTGCGCGCCGGTTATACGTGGCGATCCCGGTGGTGTTGTGCATCGGCTTTTTCATCTTCGCGCTGTGGCTGCCGAAAATCACCGACTACAAACTCACCGTTTACGGACTGATGATCCTGTTTGTGGTTTATTATCTGCCGGATGGGATTTATGGCCTGATCCGCCA
>JACMOQ010000224.1 GCA_014377905.1 Acetobacteraceae bacterium
ATCCCGATGTGGTGCATATCAAACGGGCGAGCGATATCGGCGCGCTGAATAAATTGCAGGACAAGCTGCTCGATGCCGCCTGCGCCATGCTGCGGCCGGGCGGGCGGCTGGTTTATGCGGTGTGCTCGCTGTTGCCGGCCGAGGGCGCCGCGCGGGTCGATGCGGCACTCGCACGACTGCCGTTGCGGCTGGTGCCGATCCCGGCCGATGGCTACGGCGTGCCAGAGGCGGTGACCGCGGACGGCACCTTGCGCACCACCCCGGCGCTATGGCCCGGTCGCGGCGGGATGGATGGGTTTTTCGCGGCAAGTCTGGAGCGGGTTTGACCCGCGATTCCCAGCCCGGCGGGTATACGAACCCGCCGGATCGGTCATCGCGGCTACCCCATCATTGAATTGAACGCCCCGCCATCGAGCAGCAGGTTCTGGCCGACAATGTAGCTTGATGATGCCGCGCACAGGAACACGCAGGCATCGCCGAACTCGGCAGGGTCTCCGGCGCGCCCGGTCGGGGTGTCCTTCATCCGGAACGCGATTTCGTCATCGAGGCTGCGGCCGGATTTGCCCGCCATCGCCGCCGAGGTGCCGCGCAACCGGTCGGTAAGGAACGGGCCGGGCAGCAGGCCGTTGATGGTGACGTTGTGGCGCGCCACCTGCCGAGCGAGGCCGGCGACAAACCCGGTGAGGCCGGCACGCGCCCCGTTGCTCATGCCCAAAGCCGCAATCGGCGACTTTACCGAGGCCGAGGTGATGTTGACGATGCGGCCGAATTTGCGCGAGATCATACCATCGACCACCGCTTTGATCAGGAAAATTGGCGTCAGCATGTTCGCGTCGACGGCTTTGATCCAATCGTCGCGTTCCCAGTCGCGGAAATCACCCGGCGGCGGGCCGCCGGCATTGTTGACCAGGATGTCGATGTTGGGTGTCGCCGCGAGCGCTGCCGCGCGCCCGGCCTCGGTGGTGATGTCCCCGGCAACGGTTACGACCCGCGCCCCGGTTGCCGCGCGGATTTCGGCGGCGGTGGCTTCCAGCACATCGACGCCGCGCGCGGTAATGGTGACATTGACCCCTTCCCGCGCCAGCGCCATGGCACAGGCTTTGCCCAACCCCTTGCTCGCCGCGCATACCAAAGCGGTTTTGCCGCGCAATCCCATGTCCATTTTACGTTGCTCCCTCGATTGTTATGGTCTGCATGACCGCGCGGATATGATCCGGGATCGGCACTGGCCGCATGCTGGCACGATCGACGTAGACATGCACGAAATGTCCCTCGGCGGAGGCAACATCTTCATCAGCCCTGAAAATCCCCAGCCCGTAGTGGACCGAGCTGTTGCCCAATTTGTCGATCCGCAATCCGACCGTCACATCATCGGGATAGGCGATCTGGGCGCGGTAACGACAGCCTGATTCGGCGACAATCCCGATCACCGGGCTCGCCTGAAGGTCAAGCAGACCGTGATCCATCAGGAACCGGTTCACCGCCGTGTCGATCCACGAATAATAGATCACGTTATTGACGTGGGCGAACGCGTCATTGTCCATGAAACGGGTGGTGATCGGCAAAAACCAGCGGAAATCAGAACGTGTGGCGGGCGGCGGGCGCGACATTGCAAGGTCCATGACGAAAGCGAGCGGGACCGTTTAGACCCCGATTGCGGCCTTGCGTCCAGTGCGATGGACCTTGGGGGCTGGGGCGGCTAAATGCCGGAACATGCGTGCACATTTTCTTCTTCGGCGTGGCTTGTTGGTTCTGGGTCTGCTTGGCGTCAGCAGCCCTGCCACAGCGCATGCCATTTTGATGGATGGCTATCCGGCGCCGAACGGCACCGTCCCGGCCGGAACCGTCGCCATCCGGCTGCGCTTCAACAGCCGCATCGATATTGCCCGGTCGCGGTTGACCCTGGTGGTGCCAGGGCACGATGACCAGCGCTTGCAAATCCGCCCCGGCCCCACCCCAGACCTGATGGAGGCCGATACCATCATGGCGGCCGGTGGAATGCAGCTACACTGGCAGGTTCTGGCGATTGACGGCCATATCACCCGGGGCGTTATCGCCTTCACCGGGATTGCCCGCTGATATGCAACTCCTCGTTGATCTGTTCGGCTATCTCAGCATCATCCTGCACGGTGTGACCATCGTCGGTCAGGCGATTTCGGTCGGCAGCGTGCTGTTTCTGGTGTTTCTCGCCAGACCGCGTGCCTGGATGATCGGGGCGACCGGCACCGCGGTGATCACCGATACGGTGCGCATTGCGCGCTGGGCAATGGTCGGGTTGATCGCGGGGGAGATGGCCACCACGGTGATGCAACTCGCGGTGCTGGTCACCACCACCGGGCTTGAACTTGCCGGGGCAATAGGAGCCGATTTCGCCGTGGCCGGGCTTGTGAAGATCATCGTGGCGCTGATGTTGTTCAGCCTGCTGGCGCTGCGCGATACGACGGCATCATCGGTGCTGCTGGTGCTGGGTAGCGCCGCTGTGTTGGCCGCCGGTACGCTGACAACCCATGCCGTCGCGCGGGTCGAAAGCCGGGAAATCCTGCTCGCCGCCACATTTGTGCATCAGTTTGGCGCGGCGATCTGGATTGGTGGCATTCCGGCTTTCATCGCAGCCTTGCGGCGCGGTGGCGACAGCGCGGCGTGGCGGATGGTGGGCGCGCGGTTTTCCAGCATGTGTGTGATCGGCGTGGTCGCGATCATGGCATCGGCAACCGTGCTTGCGGTTTGGTATATCGGATCGGTCGCGGCCAGCTATGGCACGGCTTACGGTGTTATGACCGGGGCAAAGGGCGCAATGTTTGTGGCATTGTTGCTGCTGGGCGTGGGCAATTTCCGTCTGATCCGCAGCCTGCGGCCGCATCGTGACACCAGCATCACCAGGCTCCGCCGCTTCGCCGAGGTGGAAATTGGCATCGGCTTGACCCTGTTCTTCGCAGCGGCGTCACTGACCTCGGTGCCGCCAGGGGTTGATCTGACCCAGGACCGCGTCACCTTTCATGAAATTGTCGAGCGCAACACCCCGGTCTGGCCGCGGTTTGAAAGCCCCGATCACGATGCGCTGGCGTTGCCGGCGTTGCAGGCCAAGCTGGATGCGGAAGCTGCCGCGACCGCGCAGAAGCCGCAGGCCGCCTTTGTGCCGGGTGGCGGATTACTGCCCGACCGCAATGCCGCCGATATTGCATGGTCCGAGTATAATCATCATTGGGCCGGGCTGTTCGTGATCGCCATCGCGCTGCTGGCGATGCTCAATCAGGCCGGGCTGCGGGCGGCGCGACACTGGCCGGTCATGTTCTTCGGGCTGGCGGCGTTCCTGTTTCTGCGCTCGGACCCCGAGACCTGGCCGATGGGCGATATTTCATTCCTCGATTCGCTGCGTGATGTCGAGGTTTTGCAGCATCGGTTTTTCGTGGTGTTGCTGATTTGTTTTGCGATCTTTGAATGGCGGGTGCGGCTTGGTCATGTGCGGGCGCGTTGGATGACCTTGGTGTTTCCGTTGTTGACCGCCATCGGTGGCGCGGCGCTGCTGACCCACAGCCACGCGATCGCCAACGTCAAGGAACAATTGCTGATCGAGCTGACCCATACACCCTTGGCGCTTGCGGGCGCTGCCGCCGGCTGGGCACGCTGGCTAGAATTGCGGCTTGACTCCGGTCGTGGCCAGCGCATTGCCGGCTGGGTGTGGCCGGTATGCTTCCTGCTGGTCGGGTTATTCTTGCTGAGCTACCGCGAGGCCTGATTAGTAGGTCAGAAATATCCGTTCAATTTCCTCCGGGTCGTTGGTCACCGTCAACGCCAGCGCCAGCAGCAGTCGCGCCTTTTGCGGGTTGAGGTTGTCGCTGATCAAAAATCCGGCTTCGCGGAGATTTTTGCCTTTATAGGTCCGGCCACTGCCGGCGCGGGTGCACTGCATCACAATCACGCCCTGGGCCACGGCTTCCTTCAAGGCGGCAAAATCGCCTGGTCCGGCAAAGCCTGGCGCGAAGCCTGCCGACACAATCGCGCGCGCGCCGGCCGCGATAAAGGCCCGCACCGCGGTGCCATCGGCGCCGGCATAGGAATAGGCGATATCGACCCGTGGCAATGCCGCGAGATGACGAATATCGAACTCGGTATCCGGCGCCGCGCGGCGGATCGGGCGGCGGTAATAGGCAATCGCATCGCCGTCGGCGTGGCCAAGTACCCCGAAATCCGGAGTGCGGAAGGTGTGCATCCGCAAGGTCGAGGTCTTGGTAACCTCCCGCGCCGCATGGATTTCGTCATTGAGCATGACCAGAACGCCCAAGCCACGTGATTGCGGGGCGGCGGCGACGCGGACGGCATTGAACAGGTTGATGTTGGCGTCAGTCGAAATCGCGCTCGCCGGCCGTTGCGCGCCGACCACCACGATCGGGATGGCAATTTTGGCGGCGAGGTTCAGCATATAGGCGGTTTCTTCCAGACTCGCGGTGCCATGGCCGATGACAACGCCGGCAAGGTCTGGGTGATCGGCGACCAGTTGATCGCACAACCGCACCAGACCCTGCCATTCCGGGAAAAAGATGTTCGGGCTCGGCACGGCGGCGAAAGGCACGGCAATGACGTCCGCAACTTGAGCCAGTTCGGGCACACGGGCGGCGAGGTCGCCTGCATGGAGGATGACGCCGTTGGCGCCGTAATCCTGCAACTCGCGGCTGGTGGCGCCGATTGAGGCGATGGTGCCGCCGGTACCGATGAAGGCGACTTTGGGGAGGTGGGGGGATGTGGACATTGAGGGGGAACTTTCGGCACGGAGTAAATAGGCATTGCATGCACTGGATGCAATTGCTAGTTTGTTGGCGTAGAAAGCAGTGAGGCTGCCATGGCGATGCTCACCATCCGCGATATCGAGCCTATCATTAAGGAACGCTTGCGTGTGCGCGCGGCCGAGCATGGGCGGTCGATGGAAGCCGAGGTTCGGGGGATTTTGCAGGCGATCCTTGCGCCGCCCGAACCGATGCCGGCGCGCAATTTGGCTGAACGGATCAGGGCGCGGTTTGCGCCGCTGGGAGGGGTTGAACTGGAGCTTCCGCCGCGCGAGGCGATGCGCGAGCCGCCGCATTTTGAGTAATGTTTATTCTCGATACGAATGTGCTTTTGGAATTAATGCGGGATGATCCGGACGCCAGGGTTCTGGAATGGGCTGCGGGGCAGAGGGTTGATCAGCTGTTTACCACGGCGGTGAGCCAGGCGGAGGTGCTCTCCGGTCTGGCGATCATGCCTGAGGGGCGACGGCGGGAAATGCTGGTTATGGCGGCGCGGGCGATGTTTCTGGATGATTTTGCCGGGAGGGTATTGCCGTTCGATGCGGTGGCGGCTGAGGCCTATGCGGGGATTTTTACGGGTCGCCGACGGGTGGGGCGGCCGATTTCTGGGGCTGATCTGATGATTGCTTCTATTGCATCGACGCGAGGCGGGACGGTTGCGACGCGGGATCGTGGCGGGTTTTCGGGGTGCGGGGTTGCGGTGGTTGATCCTTGGGACGCAGCATAGTTTTCTACTAAGCAGCCTCGGACAGACTTTTGTCATATTCAAAATCTGCGATCCAAGTTGCCCATGCCTTGATGAACCCCAGGAAATTTTTCGTTGGTCGTTGCGAGGCGTGGCGACGAGTGGAAAAAAGTTTTTTTGGTTCTTTTTGTTCACAAAAAGAACACGCTTCCTTCCGCTAAATCACAATCGCCGACTTCTCCGCACTCGCCCGCGCCCAAGCCGCGGCGGCGTTTTCGTCGAACAGTTCGGTGAGCTTGGCCATCATCGTGCCGCCCAGTTCCTCGGCGTCCACGATGGTCACGGCGCGGCGGTAGTATCGGGTGACATCATGGCCAATGCCGATCGCTACCAATTCAACCTGGTCGCGGTTCTCGATTTCCTTGATCACCTCGCGCAAATGTTTTTCGAGGTAATTGCCGGGATTGACCGACAGCGTGCTGTCATCGACCGGGGCGCCGTCGGAAATCACCATCAGGATCCGGCGATGTTCGGGGCGGTTAAGCAGGCGGCGGTAGGCCCAAAGCAAGGCTTCGCCGTCGATATTTTCTTTCAGCAGGCCTTCGCGCAGCATTAGGCCAAGGTTTTTGCGGGCGCGGCGCCAGGGCGAGTCCGCTGCCTTGTAGATGATGTGGCGCAAATCGTTGAGCCGGCCGGGATTGCGTGGCTTGCCTTCGGCGACCCAGCGTTCGCGCGCCTGCCCACCTTTCCAGGCACGGGTGGTGAAGCCGAGCACTTCGGTTTTCACCGCGCAGCGTTCAAGCGTGCGGGCGAGGATGTCCCCGCACATGGCGGCAACCGTGATCGGTCGGCCGCGCATTGATCCGGAATTGTCGATCAGCAGGGTCACGACGGTATCGCGGAATTCCATGTCGCGTTCGCGCTTGAACGATAATGCCAATAATGGATTG
The DNA here is from genome assembly GCA_014377905.1 of Acetobacteraceae bacterium. Classification (GTDB taxonomy): domain Bacteria; phylum Pseudomonadota; class Alphaproteobacteria; order Acetobacterales; family Acetobacteraceae; genus CAITOL01. The sequence goes on from JACMOQ010000224.1 coordinate 6,417, forward strand.
GTGACGACCCGCGCGAGGCGGCCGGCATCGAGTATGCCTTCGTCGAGGTCAAAATCCCAGCTGCGGGTTTGCTGGGCCATCAGGCGGCGCTGCAAACGGTTGGCGAGTTTGGAGACCACCGCCTGCAAATGCTGCAATTGCTGATCGAGCTGCTGGCGCAGGCGGGTGAGTTCCTCGGCGTCGCACAGATCTTCGGCGTGAATTTCCTCGTCAAACTGGCGGGTGAACGGCTTGTAGATATTCTCGTTGTCCGGCAACGGCTTGTCGCGGCGCGGTTGCGGGCCGCCGGGCTTGTCGTCGCCTTCAGCGGCGGCGGCGTCTTCTTCGCCTTCTTCACCCGATTCGTCGTCGGACGCCTCGCCCTCCATTTCCTCGGGCTGGGCGCCGAGCATGGCTTCGGATTCCGATTGCGACTGGCCTTCGCTATCTTCCGAATTGTCCTGAGCACCGGATTGCTCGCCGCCGTCCTCGCCGTCCTGTTCGTCGGATTGATCAGCGTCGATTTCAGCTTCGGCGAGGTCCATGGCCGCAAGCAGCTTGCGGGCGGCGCGGGTGAAGGCGGGCTGGTTGGCGCTGTTCTGCGCCATTTCATCAATAGCGGCCTCGGCGCTGTCGCCAAGCGTGCCGCGCCACAAATCGAGCACTTTCTGCGCCGCCGGCGGGGCAATCTGGCCGGACATGCGTTCGCGGACCAGCAGCGCCAGGGCCTGATGAATGGGCAGCTGATCCTTGCGGGTCATGCGGTCCATGCCCTCGGCTTCGCACTCATCAGACAGGCGAGCGTAAAGATTATGCGCGACGCCGGACATATGGGTGGCGCCGACGATTTCGACGCGGGCCTGTTCCAATGCGTCGTAGGTTTCTTTCGCCTCGCGCCGCGACGGCATGCGGGCGTTATGGATCGCATCGTCATGATGGCGGATGCGCAGCGCCAGACTATCGGCGGCACCACGCAATTTGGCCATTTCGGCCGGCGGCAGCGCGCGCGTTGGCAGCGGCAGGCGGGCGCGCTTGCCGGCGAGGCCCGACGGGCCAGGCTGGAACGCAACCTGGACTTCGTCACTGCCAGCGATCGCGCGCAAGACGCCCGCGGTGGCGCGCTTGAACTCGTCGGACCTGGTGTTGTCCTTGGTGCTGCTGCCGCTCATGTTACTTGCCCAGGTAGATTTTCAAGTGAAGGATCAAGACAAGCAGTTCTTTTTGTGAACAAAAAGAACCAAAAAAACTTTCAGATATTTTTTAGGCAAAGTTTTTTTGCTTCTTTCTGTTCGAAAAAAGACGATGCTTTCTACTTCTTCATAAACGCGCCGGTCGCCACTTCTTCGTTAAAGCAGCGCTGGTAATACTCGGCCACCGTCTGGCGCTCGGCTTCGTCGCATTTGTTCAGGAAGGTCAACCGGAACGCGAGGCCGACATTATTGAAGATGCGGGTATTTTCCGCCCAGGTGATCACGGTGCGCGGTGACATCACAGTCGAGATATCGCCGTTGATGAAGCCGGCGCGGGTGAGGTCAGCCAGCGCTACCATTGCTTCGGTGCGCTTGCGCTCGGCCTTGTCGGTGGGGTCGATGCCCATCTTGGCGAGGACAATTTCGACTTCCTGGCCGTGCGGCAGGTAGTTGAGCGTCGTGACGATGTTCCAGCGATCCATCTGGCCCTGATTGATCTGCTGGGTGCCGTGATAAAGCCCGGTGGTGTCACCAAGGCCGACCGTGTTGGCGGTTGAAAACAGGCGGAACGCCTTGTGCGGGCGGATGACGCGGTTCTGATCGAGAAGCGTCAGCTTGCCTTCGACTTCGAGCACGCGCTGGATCACGAACATCACATCCGGGCGGCCGGCGTCATATTCGTCGAACACCAATGCGCAGGGGTGCTGCAGCGCCCAGGGCAAAATGCCTTCGCGGAATTCCGTGACCTGCTTGCCATCTTTCAGGACGATCGCGTCTTTGCCGATCAGATCGATGCGGCTGATATGGCTGTCGAGGTTGACGCGGATGCAAGGCCAGTTCAGGCGGGCTGCAACCTGCTCGATATGGGTCGATTTACCGGTGCCATGATAACCTTGCACCATGGTGCGGCGGTTATGGGTGAAGCCCGCCAGAATCGCCAAGGTGGTGTCCTTGTCGAAGCGATAGGCCGGGTCGATTTCCGGCACATGTTCGGTGCGCACCGAATAGGCGGGCACCTGCATGTCGATATCGACGCCGAAAACCTCACGCGCGGAAACCGTGGTGTCGGGCAAATTGATGGCGGAGGTCGGCAGCATTTCGGCGTCGACTGTGGCAATCTTGTTCATAGACCAGCAATCCTGTGCATTTCGAGCATATAGTTTAGGCTCGGGTTTCAACGCTTGACTAGACATGGAAGCCATTACGCCAACGCAGGCGACGCGCTAGGCGGATTTTGCGAGTTTTGGTTCGGCCTGAAGCCGAATTCGGACGGCAGAATAGGCGATGTTGATGCCTTTGATACGCTCTTCGGCGGCTTTGTCGCCGTGGTTGGCATCGGGGTGGTGTTGTTTGGCAAGGTTCTTGTACCGATCACGTAGCACCAGCATGGTGATCGGCCAGGACAGGCCCAGGACCGCGAGGGGGCCGCGCAATTCGGGCGGGATGTCACTACGTCTGCGCGCCATTTCGGCTTCGCGGGCGGCGCCTAGGATGTTCAGCGGGTCGCGCAGCATTTCGCTGTTGAATTGCTGCGGATTGACCCGCGTTCCCATGCTGCCCATCCGCCAGGTCGGGCGCTGCCAGGAAATATCGGCGCGCAAATGATGCTCGATCTGGCCGGGCGACATGCCTTTGTAGAAATCCCAGGACGCATTGTAGACGCGCACATGTTCGAGGCAGAACCAGCGATACTGGTTCAGCGCGGTGCGCGATAACGGCGCGCGATACTGACCAAGCGCCTTGCAACCCGGCATTTCGCAGGGGCGGCCATCGGCATCGGGGTCAGGAGCGAATGCACGCACGCGGGAATTACGACGGATCATGAGGATTTAGTGGGGTAGGTTGTGGGTTTTGGGAAGGGGCAAAATCAGCGGACAGGCCATACCGGGGCGGCAGACCCGAGTGGCATGGCCGGGCGGGCCCAGTGGGGGGACGCTCCGGCAATTTGTCCAGCATGGCGCAACGCAGCGATGCGGCCGAATCCGCTATCGGTTTCCTCGATCAGGTCCGCAACATCGGCAAAACCGGGATCGGGGGCATTGAAACCGTTTTGCAGGCGGCCCAGCCCGCGCAACCAGTGGCCAGTGCCGGCCAATGACACCCGCACCAGCCACGATCCGCCTTCATCGGCACGGCGCAGCAGCCCCGCGAGCGCGCCGAGGGCGAGCAAATAGCCGCTGGCATGGTCGAGCGCCTGGCACGGCAGCGGCATCGGCTTGTCCGGGGTGCCAAACGCGTCGGCCTCAGCCTGGTTGATGCCGGTCGCGGTTTGCACCAAGCTGTCAAAGCCGCGCTTGCCAGCCCAGGGGCCATAATGGCCGTATGCCGATAGCGACACGTAAATGATGCCGGGTTTCACCGCCGCGACAGCTTCCGGGGAAAATCCGCGTCCGGCGAGGGCGCCCGGCCGGTAGCCCTGGGTAAAAATATCAGCGTCCCGGATCAAGCCGCGCAGGGTTTCGCGGTCGGAATCGGTGCGCAGATCGAGGCCGGCTTGCAGTTTGCCGCGCCCGACATCGATTTCGGCATGGCCGAGCGAGGGCAGATGTGCCCCGGTGATGCGCAGCACGTCGGCACCATGGGCGGCGAGCACCCGGCCCGACACCGGGCCTGCGATGACGCGGGTTAGATCGAGCGCCCGAATGCCTGACAACGGACGGTCACCGTTCGTCGGCAATGGCGTTGGCGGGGCGTCGCCAATGCGTTCGAGTGAAACTGCCGGCAGGCTGGCGACCGAGGCAGCCTGCGGATGGGCGTCCCACTCGGGGAAGCTGCGCAGTGCCGCGACGACCATGCCAGCCTCGGTCGCCACGGTTTCGAATTTCTCCGCCTCCCAGGTCTTCAACGCATCGCCCACCGACTGACGATTATTCGCGCAGCCGAGCAGGCGCAGAACGCCGTCGCGATGGTGAGGGAAATTTGTGTGCAGCCTTACGAAACGGCCATCACCGCAGCGATAAATGCCGGCTATGGCGTCCCACGGGTCGGGCGGGGCTTGGCCATTGACGCGCAAATAGTTTCCGCTGCGGAATTCCAACGCAGCATGGCGCATATCGACTGATGGCGCGAAGAGGTATCCGGTGCGGCGTGCATGGATTTCGCTGACCGCGGCAGTCACGGCGCCGATCACGGCCTGGGCGGCGGCACCGACGCGAAACGATGATGGCAAGGCCGGTTCCGCGCCAGTCAGGGTAATGGTTTCCGCCAGACAGGCGGGCAAGCCCACAAGCCCACTAAGGTCACCAATGATCTGGCGCGGGGTTTTCACAGCGTCGCGCGCATGTATTGCGGCGGAAGGTCCGGCTTGGCGCCAAGGGCGACCGCAGCCCGCAGCGGCCAAGCCGGATCGGCGAGCACCGCTCGGGCAACCAGCACCAAGTCGGCGCGGCCATTGGCGATGATTTCCTCGGCATGGGCGGGCGCGGTGATCAGCCCAACCGCGCCGGTCGCAATGCCCACGCGGGTGCGAATGGGCTCGGCGAACGGGACCTGATAGCCGGGATGCAACGTCACTTTCGCGCCGGTTGCAACCGCCCCGCCCGACGAACAATCGATCAGATCGACCTGGCCGGTGGCTTTCAGCATCTGGGCGATGGCGATGCTGTCCTCAATCGTCAGCCCGCCTGCCATCCAGTCGATGCAAGACAGGCGTACCACCAGCGGCAGATCGTCGGGCCATTCGGTGCGCACGGCCGCGACCAGTTCCAGCAGCAGACGCGACCGGCCGGCAAGGTCGCCGCCATACTCATCGCGGCGGTGGTTCGAAAGCGGCGACAGGAAGCTATGCACGAGATAACCGTGGGCGCCGTGCAGTTCGAGCACTTTCATCCCGGCTTGGCGCGCCATCTTGGTGCTGGCGACGAATTCGGCCTTGATACCGGCGATTTCGGGAATGCTCAGCGCGTGCGGGATCGCGTAGCCATCGCCGAACGGGATGGCGCTTGCACCCACCGGCTGCCAGCCGCCGTTTTCAATCGCGAGCGGCTTGTTGCCGCGCCACGGCACATCAGTGCTCGCCTTGCGCCCGGCATGGCCGATTTGCATGCCGGGGACCGCACCGCAGCGCGTGATGATCGCGGCCAGCCGCGCCAGATGCGCGGCCTGCGCCGGGTTCCACAGCCCAAGGCAATGCGGCGTGATGCGCCCGATCGGCGAAACATGCACCACTTCGGTGAACACGATGCCGGCCCCGCCGGCGGCGCGGGCACCAAGATGCTGGACATGCCAGTCATCGCCGAGGCCATCAGTCGCGGAATACTGACACATCGGCGCCACCGCGATGCGATTGCGGGCGGTGATGGAACGCAGGGTGATGGGTTCGAAGAGTTTTGGATTTGACATGATCAATGCGGTAAAACGGATTGCGCCCCCTGGCAAGCCATCGGCGCGCAGCTTAGTTTGCTGCCATGAACATCCTGTCCATTCAATCATGGGTTAGCTACGGCCATGTCGGCAACGCGTCCGCGGTGTTCCCGCTGCAACGGCTGGGCGCCGAGGTGTGGGCTGTCAACACCGTGCAATTCTCCAACCACACCGGCTACGGCGCCTGGACCGGGGATGTCTATTCGGGCGAGCAGATCGCCAGGTTGATCTCGGGCATCGCTGCACGCGGGGTGTTGCCTAACTGCGACGCGATTCTGTCCGGCTATGTTGGCGATCACAGCGTCGGGGAAGCCATTCTCGAGGCCGTGCGCGCAGTGAAGGCCGCCAATCCGGCGGCAATTTACTGCTGCGACCCGGTGATCGGCGATGATGGCACTGGCGATTATGTCCGGCCCGGCATCGTTGATTTCCTGCGCAACCAGGCGATTGCGGCCGCCGACATCCTGACGCCCAACAGGTTTGAGGTGGAGCGGCTGACGGGCCATGCTTGCGCCACCATGGCGCAGGCAAAGCGGGCAATCACCGACCTACAGGCTATGGGGCCGCGCTGCGTGCTGATCACCAGCCTCGCCACCAACGAAACGCCGGGCGATGCGCTGGATATGCTGGTGGGCGAGGCCGGGGATTTCCATCTGCTGCGCACGCCGCGGCTGGATTTGAGCGTCAACGGCGCCGGCGATGCGATTGCTGCGCTGTTCCTGTTCCATCGGCTGAAAACCGGCCGCGCGGCGGCGGCGCTGGAGGCGGCGGGGAGTTCGATCCACGGGCTGCTGCGGCGGACGGCGGAGGCGGGGTCTCGGGAGATTCTGACTGTGGCGGCGCAGGAGGAGTTTGTCGCGCCTTCGCAGGCTTTTACGGCTAACAAGTGTTAGGGGCGGTGAGCTGTTATTTTGGTGATCGAACGGGCCGCGGTGCAGTTTCCGGCCGGGTTGGCAGTCCCTCACCCCGGCGCTTTCCCGAGGGGAGTGGTGGAAGCGCGGGACGGGCTTTGGGGTAGCCCTGGATTGTTACGGCGTCCCGCGACGGCACGACAATCGAGCTATGAAGTTTTTTTGCTTTTTTTGTCCACAAAAAGAAGGCCCCTTGCGCTGCCTAAAACTGGCTTGGTCTGGATCCCAATCTGGCCGCTTTTTTCGCGGTGTTGGAGGCCCCCAATCGAGTGCCGGAGGTCGCCGACGCGCCGGCATTGCGGCCCGGCCCTGGTGCGGTGGTGTTCGATGCGGTGCGCTTCGCCTATCCCCAGGATGCGCCGGTCCTGCACGAGGTTTCCTTTGGTGCCGCGGCTGGGCAGACCATCGCGTTGGTCGGCGCCACTCGCGTGGGCAAAAGCACCGCCATGGCGCTGTTGCAGCGGCTCTGGGACCCGGACCAAGGCACAGTTCGCATTGATCGGCAGAACATAAGCGGGGTGTCGCGGGATAGTTTGCGGGCAGCAATCGGGCTGGAATTCCAGGGCAGTCCTGTGCTGAACCGGTCGGCCGCCTTGCGCCTTGCCCAGGCCGAAAAATTTGTTCTCGCCATGCCGGAGGGGCTGGTTACCGTGGTGGGCGAGCGTGGTGGCAATCTGTCCGGTGGGCAGCGCGTTGGATGCGGCGACCGAGGCCGAAGTGGCGGCCGGACTAGCCGCCCTGATGCAGGGTCACACCAGCTTTATTACCGCGCATCGGCTTTCGACGGTGCGGGCGGCTTATGAAATCCTGATGTTCGATGCCGGACGCATTGTTGTGCGCGGCGGATTTGCTGAGTTGTTGGCGCGGGGCGGACGGTTTGCGGCGCTGGTGCGGACGCAACGCGCGGATTAGGCGGGATTTGCTGCGCTGCACGGCTAGTTTTTGCTTTTTGCAATCAGCAGGGCGCATGCTGGGCTTCGGTTGGTCGTGCGCCAATCCCGGCAGCACGGCGCCGATGCGGGAGGTTTTCGTTATGACTGTTGCAGCGATCCTTCGCCATAAAGGCAGTGCGGTTGCCTCGGCACGGCCGGACCAAACGGTCGCCGATATTGCCCAACAGCTTGCGACCCGCCGGATCGGCGCGTTGCCGGTTCTGGAAAACGGTGTGCTGATTGGGATTATCAGCGAGCGCGACATTGTGCACGCGCTCGCCAACCATGCTGCCGCGGCGCTGAATATGCCCGCCCGCGCATTTATGACAACCCAGTTATCCACTGCCACCCGCGCGACAACGGTGGGCGAAGCGATGCAGATTATGACAAATGACCGCTTCCGCCATCTGCCGGTGCTCGAAAATGGAGCGCTGATCGGCATTGTCAGCATTGGGGACGTGGTCAAGGCGCGAATTACTCAGCAGGAAACCGAGGTCGATAGTCTAAAGGCCTATGTCGCCGGATCGGTCTGAGCCGCCTACTCCCAAACCGGCTTGCCGAGATCGATCTGTTGCTGGCTGGTCGTCCCGCCGGCGACTGCGCCGACCCCGGCGCCGATAACAGCCCCGAGCGCAACACCGATCGGCCCGCCGATTAAACCGATCACCGCGCCGGTGCCCGCCCCCGTGCCGGCACCGGTGGAGACGCGGTCGAACTGACTGCTGCCGCACCCGGCAAGCGCGAGGCTGGCAACGATAACAAAGCGGACAGCCATGACGTCGCTCCTTAACAGGGTTTGAATCACATAAACGGTAGTCCGTAATTGCGGCAGGACCAAGTTGGTAGCGGCAACCCGCTTGCGCTGGCCATGCGATAAAGTGTACCGATCGAACATTGGATCAAAACCAAAAGGACTGATCAATAATGGCATTGCCGTCCCACCTCAGATCGCCCGGCTGGCTTGGCGAATTTCAGGCTTTCGTCATGCGGGGCAATGTCGTTGATCTTGCGGTTGGGATTATCATTGGCGCGGCGTTCACCGGCATTGTCGGCAGTTTGGTGAAGGATATTGCCAATCCGGTCCTCGGACTGCTGATCGGCGGGATCGATTTCTCGAATATTTTCATCACCTTGAAAGGCCCATCCACGGCAACGCTGGAGGCGGCGAAAACCGCCGGTGCTGTTACGCTGAATATTGGCGTGTTTCTAAACGCCATCATTCAGTTCGCAATCGTGGCTTTCGCGATCTTCTGGGTGGTGAAAATGCTGAGCGCGTTGCAGCGCAGGGAGGAAGCAGCGCCCGCCGAACCGCCCAAGCCGTCGGCGAGTGAGGTGCTGCTGACCGAGATCCGCGATCTGTTGAAGTCGGGAAAATAGCCTGTCATGAACGATAAACCGGCGGAAACTGGCGATTTCTTTCTGACCCGCGCACGGCTGTTGTCGGGGGAGTTGGCTGAGAACATCCGCCAGGCGATGCCCGATGTGCATGTGCTGTCCGATGAAGAACGGGAGGCATCACTTGCGGATATGTTGGCAGCCCACCCCGATCCTGGCGATGGGGTGTGGGTGTTCGCCTATGGGTCGCTGATCTGGAACCCAGCGATCCATATTGCCGAACGCCGCGCGGTGCACACGCCGGAATGGCGGCGATCCTATTGCCTGTCCGTGAAAATGGGGCGCGGCACGCCGGAAAACCCTGGGTTGATGCTCGGCTTGGCGCCCGGCGGCGGCTGCACCGGGGTTGGATTAAAAATCGCCGAGGACCTGGTGGCGCAGGAGCTTGATATTCTGTGGCGGCGGGAAATGGTGGCGTCCGGGTATATTCCCCGCTGGGTGCCGATCCATGATCCGGAGAACGGCAATGCGATAGGGCATGCGATCGCGTTTACCATCAACCCCGCCGGGCCGAGTTATTGTGGGGATATCGATGAAGCCGAGATGATCTATCGTCTGGCGACGGCGCGCGGGCAGTTAGGGTCGTCACGCGAATATTTGTTCAATACCCATGATGGGTTGCAGTTGGTCGGGATTACCGATCCGTTCTTGAAGCGGCTGGTGGCGTTGGTGGGACAGCATGAAGCTCCCTCACCTTAGCCTGTTTACCCGGCGGCAGTAACCGCGCGCATGGCGATTACGCCGACCAGGTGGGCGCGATAAACGGCGCTACCGTGAATGTCGCTCATCAT